>JBBIHW010000394.1:0-2797 GCA_037446795.1 Acidobacteriota bacterium | reverse complement strand
GGGCGGCGCGTGTACCGCGTGTACATGCCGGGCTCCGGGGTCCCTGGCGCGCGCAGGCCGAGCATTATGGTTCGGCGCGCCGCGGCTGTAGCGGCCGCGGCGCGACGCGCGGGCCAGAGGCGACTCTGGCGTTTCCGGTCAGCGGAGGCGGATCGTCACGCTCGCCTCCGCGCCCTCGCTCACCGTCACGTGGACCGGGACCGCGTCGGGCTGTCCGGGGACGGCGACCTCGTAGGTTCCGGGGGCCAGATGCGGGACGACCGTCACGCCATCCGGTCCGGTCGGCGGATTCGGGTTCAGGAACCGCAGCATGTCCGATCCCGGGAAGGGTGGGCTCGCGCGCACGGTCACGGGCACCTGGGCGACCGGCTCTCCCTGCGTGCCGAGAACCTGGACGCGCACGCTGCCCCCGGCGGTCACCGCGAGCACCGCCGGCGGCTCTTCGAGGTCTCCCGAGACCGATAGCGCGCTCGCGCGCGCCGGGGCCCAGCCCGCGGCGATCGCCGTCACGTCCACGGGCCCCTCGGACGGAGCTGCGATCGAGAACGCGCCGCCGATGTCGCTCGTCCCCGCCGGGGCGGGGGTACCGGGCGAGCCGGCCGGGGCCGCGAAGATGAACGCGTTCGACACCGGCCGGCCCTGCGGGTTTACGACCCGTCCGCGGAGCGTGCGGCCCGGCTCGAGCGTGAAGTCCACCGGCGGTGTCGGACCGTCCTGCACGACGACCGGGTAGGCCTGCGCGAGGCGATAGCCCGGCGCCGTCGCGGTGAGCTTGTAGGTGCCGGGAGCCAGGCCCTCGATCGCGTAGGCCCCCGCCGCGTCGGTTGCGGCGAAAGCTCGCTCCGCCGGATCGCTCGCCGAGGCGCCCTCCCGGACCGCGGTCACGAACGCCCCCGCGAACGGCTTGCCCGACTCGTCGAGGACGCGGCCGCTGATCCCCTGGGCCGGAAGAAGGATGTCCGCCTGAGCCTCCGGCGTCTCCGGGACCATGACGCGGACCGGCACGGCTCCGCCGGTGACGGCCCCACTGGCGTCGCGTGCCCGGACGAGCACGTTGTAGCTCCCGCCCGCCTCGAGCCCGACGCTGTAGAGCCCGTTCTCGTCGGAGCTCGTCGCGACGACGCCGTCGGGAGTGAACAGGTCGCTTCGCGAGAACAGGATCATCGCCTGGGAGACGGGCTTCGAGCCCCTGAGGACGCGCCCCGAGAGGCGGACCCTCGGCTCCTCGCCGAAGTCGAGGACCGTCGTCTCGCCCTCCCGGATGGTCACTGTCTTCGAGAGCATCCCGCCCCCTAGCGCCAGCTCGGGGCCCCTCCCGGCGCGGTAGACCGTGTAGCCGCCCGGGGCGAGCCGCTCGAACGCGTAGCGGCCGTCGGCGCCCGTCTCAGCGAACCGGGCGTCGCCCATCCTGAACGGACCCCGCATCAGCGCGATCCGCTCGCCCGCGACAGGCTGCCGCGCCGCGTCGCGGACCGTTCCCTCGAGACGCCCCCCGCGCCCGAGCCGGACGATGAGTTCCGGCGACCGCCCCTCGGCGGGGATTTCCACGCGCGCCTCGCTCGCCGCGAACTCGCCATGCGAGACGGAGACCACGTAGGCCCCCGCCTCGAGCCCCTCGAGAACGAACGACCCGTCCGGCCCGCTCGACGCGGCGGCGGGACCGGTCCCGCGCGGGCCGAACATGAAGGCGCCCCCCTCGGGCGGGGATGCCTGGACGGCGGCGCCGGCGACCGGGGTGTCGTCGCGGCCGTCGAGGACCCTTCCCTCCAGGCTCTTGCCGGCCTCGAGGGTCACCGTCCCGACGTCGGCGTCGGCCCCGGCCGCGACCACGACGCCGCTCTTTCGAGCGGGGACGCGGCCCTCGGCCTCGACGACGACCGTATGGGCGCCGGGCTCGACGTCCTCGAGCCGGAAGTAGCCGCCCGGGTCGGTGAAGGACCGCTCGGGGCGGTCCGCCATCAGCCGGAACGAGAAACCGAGGCGGCCGCCTCGCGCATCCGGCTCCGCCTCGCGCTCCGCGCGGACCGTGAACGCCCGGGGGAAGCCGCCCTCGGCGAGCTGCGCGCGGCCGAGGATGCTCCCGGCGCGGTCGAGCGTGAAGTCGAGCGGCTCGTCGCCGACTGCGACGTCCTCGCGCGTCGCGCGGGCGTAACCCTTGGCCCAGGCGGAAAGGTGGAGGATTCGTGCCTCGCCGATTCCGGCGATGCGCCAGCGACCGTCGGGCTTCGTCCGGGCCGTCCGTGACCTCACCTGCCCGCCGGCGGCCTGGTAGATCGCCCTCACCTCGGCCCCCGCGATCGGCTCTCCGGCCCGATCGCCGACCCGGCCTGAAATGCCGCGGGTGGCGCGGACCACGATGGAGCCGAGGTCCGTCGTCTCGCCGCCGCGGAGCTCGACCCCGGCCCGCTCGACCTCGTCGTAGTCCTCGGGCTCGATCGTGAGATCGAACCGTCCGGCGGGAAGGGCGCGCACCGTGAACAGCCCCTCGGGCCCGGTCTCGACCTGCTCGCTCGGGACCGCGCGGCCCGAGCCGATGGGCCGTGCGGCGCGCCCGCCTTCGGAGCCGCCCAGCGCGAACCGCGCGCTCGCCACCGGTCGGCCTTCCGCGTCGGTGAGCCGGAGCCGGAGGACGGCCCCGGCCTCGAGCCGGACCTCGATGTCCGAGACGTCGGTCCCTGCCTCGATCCTGTACGGCCCGCGCTCGGCCGGGGGATGCCCTTCCTTGCGGGCGAGCAGCGTGTATTCGTTTCCAGCCGGAATCCCCTCGAGGGCGAAACGGCCGGCGCCATCCGTGATC
>JBBIHW010000393.1:0-2803 GCA_037446795.1 Acidobacteriota bacterium | reverse complement strand
GCCGATATCCCCGCCATCGAGGAGCCAGAGCCCGCACCGAAGGACGCGCGCAGGGCGGAGGCTTTCAAGCGGCTCATGAGGGCCTACGAGAACATGGAGCCCGAGTCCGCCGCCAAGGCGCTCGCTGCGCTGGCCGACCGAGACCTCGAGGTCGTGGTCGAGCTCCTCATGGGGTTCAAGCCCCGGACGTCCGGGGCGATCCTCGACGCGCTCACGCAGCGGGACGCCTCGCTCGCGGCGGAGCTTTCCTACGAGATCTGGCGTCGCAGCGGCGAAGAGGCGACGGAGGCGGCAGATTCCGGCCGCTGACGCGCCTGCGGTCGCGAATCCGACCGCGCCGCAACGCCCCCCCTGAAGTGGCACGCGGGCTGCAGCCCCCGGCGGCTGGAGGCGCGCATGCCGGCGGGCCGGATCGTGTCGGAGGCGGGTTTTCTCGAAGTCGCCCGCGGCGCAGCCGCGCTCCGGCTCCGCCCGCTCGCAGCGCTCGCGCAGCTGTGGACGAGGACCCTCGAGCGCGGGCGCCGCCGCTCCGGGCCTCCGCATCGCCTGAAAACCGAGCCGCCGAGCCGCCGAGAGAACCGGTCGGTGGAAGCCGGGACCGTCGCGACCCGGCACCTTCGCGAGACCGAAGCGCCGCCGGCCTTCCCCCCCTCGATCGGCGCGAAGCCTGCGTCCGGGGTGCTCTCGGACCTTCGCGTCACGAGCCGGCGGATCCCGCCGAGAGGCGCCGAGCCCGGCCGCCCATTCTCCGGGCCATCGGGCGACCGCTTCACCGGCGTGCAGGGCGCGGCCAGGGGGGGAACCGCCGAGCGGTCCCGCACCGAGGACCTTCCAGGTCTCGCTTCGACACGCGACGAGCCGAGCCGACACCACGGGGTGCCCGCCGACGCGGGGCGGGCCGAAGTCGAGAACCGAACCGAGTCGGGATTCGAGCCGGGCGCGGGTGTCGGACGAGCTCGCGCGCCGCGAACGCCAGCCGATGCCGGGTTCGCGCGCGCGGGCACGGCGCCGTCATCGTTGCCGTTCGGCCCGGCGCCCTCTTCGCCGGGCGAGGCGGTTCGCCCGGACCCTGGGGAGCCTTTCCCGAGCGAAGCGGCCGCGGCCCCGTCCGACTCGACCCCGCTGCCGCACGAGGTCACCGCGGCCGGCTTCGGGCTCCGCAGCGGGGAGCGAGCCGAGGCGGCAGCGAGCAACGGGCAGGTCCGGCGGCGGGCTGGCTTCTCGCCCGTCCCCGCTCGCCCGCAAGCCCGATCCGCCGGCGGCGAAGCCCGCCCCGGCATCGAGGCCATCTTCTCTTCTCCTCGGACGACGGAGCACGCGATCGAAGCCGGCCCTGCCGAAAGCGCCCCGCGAAGGAGCCCGGCCGGTATCGCCGACGCCGGGCCCTCGGGGCCGCCCGGCTCGACCCGCAGCTCGCAGGTGCCGTGGCAGGCGGCCGGAAAGATCCACTCATGGAGGGTGAGCGGCGCGGGCTCGGATCTCTCCGCACCTGGCTCCGACGTGGGAGAGCGGCCGACGGCGCCTCCTGCTCCGGAGCCGCCCGCACGGGAGCCGGTCTCAGGCCGCGGCCGCGCCGCGGAGATCCCGGCCTCGGCTCCGCAGGAGAACGCACCGCTCCACCGCGCGCGCTCGGAAACGAAATGGCACGGCGGTGCCGTCCGCACGGGCACCGGGGCGAGTCCTCATCAGGCGCCGGACCGCCGGATCGAAACCAGCCCTTCGAGGCCGCCACTCGGGGACGACCCGGTTTCCGAGGGGGAGTTCTTCCGCTCGGGTGCCGAGAGCCCTCCAGCGCCCGGGTACTCGCCGAAGGAGATCCACCCGCGGGCGGCCTCCTTCCTGCGGTTGCGCGCCGTAGGTCGGCCGGACCCCTTCGCGCTGCGCCGCGAGCTTCCTTCCGATCTCGCCGGGGGGGTGGCGCATCCTGCTGCTCCGGAACCTCCGGCGAGGGAGCCGGCTTCCCGCCGCGTCCCGGCCGCGGAAGCCCCGGCGCCACACGGGCCGGAGGATCCACCTCGCACACCTCGCCGACGCGCGGAGGGCAGGTCGGAGCGAGCCCCGCTCCGCGGCGCCGATGCCGCTGCGGCCGAGGGCGCCGGGCCCGCCGCCGCCCCGAGCGGCGTCGCTCGAATCCGGTCCGACCTCCCCGCTCCGGTCGAGACGGTCCGGCACGAGCTGCTCGCGCAGGCCATCGTCGCCAAGGCCCGTGCGCTTCCCGCCACCGGAGCGATCGAGCTGCGGTTCCAGCTCCTCCCGGAGGAGCTCGGACCGGTCGGCGTACGGGTCGCCAGCCGCGGGCGGCGGATCCGCGTGGACATCGCAGCGGCCACGGACGCGGCGCTCGACGCGCTCTCGGCGCAGCTCGGCCGCCTCGGTGCCGCTCTCGAGCGGCACGGGTTTCGAGATCCCGACGTGCGCGTCGGCCTCGATTTCGGCTCGCGCCAGGAAGGCGCGGAGGGCAGGCAGGCGGCGGACGCGGACGCCCGCTCGCGGCCGGACGCGCAGAGGCCCGGCGAGACGGCGGGTCACCGGCCGGGAGGCCTTTTCCGGCCCGCGCCGGCGGCGGGCCGTCGTTCATCGAGTGCCTGACGTATCGGCTGGGCGATCACACCACCGCCGACGACGCCCGCCGCTATCGTGATCCAAAGGAATATGAAGCTGCCCTGGCGCGAGATCCGCTGATCCGGACGCGCAAGTATCTCGAATCCAGATCCATCTGGAACGATGATCTGCAGGCCCAGGCCGAAAAGCGCGCCAAGGCCATCGTGCAGGATGTGGTGCAGGCGGCGCTGCGGACCGGCAA
>JBBIHW010000392.1:0-2805 GCA_037446795.1 Acidobacteriota bacterium | reverse complement strand
CGCGAACCGGCCCGCGAGCTTCCCGGCCGGCCCGCGGGCAGCGGGCCCGCCGCGATGATTGACCTGACCGGCAAGACGGCGCTCGTCACCGGCGGGAGCCGCGGCATCGGACGGGCCACCTGTCTCCTTCTCGCCCGGGCGGGCTGCCGCGTCGCCGTGAACTACAAGCTCGAGTCGCCGTCGGCCCAGCTCGTCGTCGAGGAGATCGAGGGCTCGGGCGGGGAGGCGTTCGCGCTGTCGGCGGACGTGTCCCGGCCCGAGGAGGCCGAGATGATGGTCGTCGAGACCCGGGACCGCTTCGGCAGCCTGGACATCCTCGTCAACAACGCCGGCATCTGGAAGCGCTCGCCGATCGAGGAGATGAGCGACCTCGAGTGGGCCGAAACGCTCGCGGTGAACCTCACCGGGAGCTTCCACTGCATCCGCGCCGCGGTCCCCATTATGAAGGAGAGCGGGGCGGGCAGGATCATCAACGTCTCGAGCACCGCGGGCCAGCGGGGCGAGGCCTTCCACGCCCACTACGCGGCGACGAAGGGGGCGCTCATCTCCCTCACCAAGTCGCTCGCGGTGGAGCTGGCGCCGTTCGGGATCACCGTGAACTGCGTGGCGCCGGGGTGGACGGTGACCGACATGACCTCCGAGGCGCTGCTCGGCCCGCAGCGCGAGGCGATCCTGTCCTCGATCCCCCTGGGCCGCGCCGCGCGCCCCGAGGAGGTCGCCGGGGCGATCCTGTTCCTCGCCTCCGACCTCGCCTCCTTCGTCACCGGCGAGGTCCTCAACGTGAACGGGGGATCGGTCCTCGCGGGTTAGCGTGCCTGGTCATTCCGGCGGATCGTCATCGCGGCGCAAGCCGGAATCCGGGGGTCGCCGCACGGCCTGGACCGCGGCTGCCGGCCGGGTGACGCCCGGCTCGGCCGGGGCGATGTCGAGGGCCGAGCAGGCCGGCGGCGCCGCTCAGTTGTGAGCCCTGCGCACGGCCAGGGCGAGCAGGGCGTCTGCTCCCTCCCCCTCGAACCGGCGGATCCGGGCGCCGAGAAACCCCGACCGGCGCAGCCGGTACTGGAGGTCCATCTCGGTGAACAGGACCGGCGCGGGAGCCGGCGGCCCGTCGCCGCCGAGAAGCAGCGGGACCGGCTTGCCGTTCCTCGGCCGCGCCGGGAACGTTCCGATGAAGAGGCCGCCCTCGGCCAGCGAGCGGTAGATCTCCTCGAGGATGCGGTTGACGTCCTGCGATCTCGGGCCGAGGACCGAGTCGAGCGCGATGGCGACGTGGAAGGTCTTCCGGAACGGGGCCAGGTCGCGCAGGTCTCTCCTGCGGAAGATCACGCCCAGGCCCGCCGCCTGCCTGCGCGCGACGGCCAGCGTGGCGGGAGCGTAGTCAATGGCCACCACCTGGCCGAACTCCGACGCCAGAAACGGGAGGAGCGCACCCCGCCCGCAGCCGAGATCGGCGACCGTCATGGTCTCGCGGTCCGGCAGGCGGCCGAGGATGGCGACGACCGCCTCCCGGGGCCGCGCCAGCGCCGGCTCCTGGCACGGACGGTGGAACGACCACTGGTCCCAGTCTTCCGGGCCCCAGAGCATCCGGGCTTCCTCCTGACCCAGGCTGCCGCTGAAGAATCTATTCCCGGCGGCGCGCCGTTCAACGCATTCTCCTGTATCGGGAGGCGAGCCGAGGTGCACGCTCGCTCCCCCGCGCGGGGCGGAAGGGCTCAGGCGGGGACCAGATCGGCCAGGAACCGGGCGTTCGTTTCGTATCGCGCGAGCCGCTCGACCAGCAGCTGCATGGCCTCGGCGGGCCTCAGCGACGACAGCGCGCGCCGGAGGATCACGATCCGCCCGTACTCGTCCGGGCTGTAGAGCTTCTCCTCCTTGCGGGTGCCCGTCTTCGAGACGTCGAGAGCCGGGAAAATGCGCCGCTCGAACAGGCCGCGGTCGAGCACGATCTCGGTGTTCCCCGTCCCCTTGAACTCCTGGAAGATGACCTCGTCCATGCGGGAGCCGGTGTCCACGAGCGCGGTCGCGATCACCGTGAGCGAGCCCCCGCCCACGACCTTCCGCGCGCTCCCGAAGAAGCGGCGCGGCCGCTCCATCGTCCGCGCATCCACGCCGCCCGACAGCACGCGGCCCGATCCCCGCTGCTGGGTGTTGTAGGCGCGGGCGAGCCGCGTGATCGAGTCGAGGAGCACGACGGCGTCACGGCCCTGCTCGACGAGCCGGCGCGCCCGCTCGAGGACGATCTCGGCGGTCTCCACGTGGTTGCGGGCGAGCTGGTCGGAGGAGGAGGCGATCACCTCGCCCCGCACGTTCCGGCGCATGTCGGTCACCTCCTCGGGCCTCTCGTCCACGAGGAGGACGATCAGGTGGATCTCGGGATGGTTCACCGTGATCGCGCGGGCGATCTTCTGGAGGAGAACCGTCTTGCCCGCCTTGGGCGGGGAGACGACGAGGCAGCGCTGGCCCTTGCCGATCGGCGCGACGAGATCCACGACGCGCGTCGAGAGGTCCTGGGGATCCCACTCGAGGCGGATGCGCTCGGTCGGGTCCTCGGCGACGAGGCTCTTGAACGGAGTGCGCGCGCGCCAGGCCGCGAGGTCGCCGCCGTTCAGTGTGCGGATCTCGACGAGGCCGGGACCCTGCCGCTGCGGCGCGGCGTCGGCAGCGAGCCCCGCGATCTCGACGCCCGTCTCGAGCCCCAGCTCCCGCACGAGCGCGGCGGGGACCCACGGGTCCTCCCTCCGCGGCTCGTAGTCGCACGCCGCGGAACGGAGGAACCCGTGGCCGCCCGGCGCGGCCTGGAACACG
>JBBIHW010000391.1:0-2806 GCA_037446795.1 Acidobacteriota bacterium | reverse complement strand
GGCCGCGGCCCGCGCCGCGGCGGCTCCGAGGGCGGCGCCGACGAGCAGCGCGGCGCGGACCGGGAAGAGGCAGACCGTGGCGAGCCGGCTCGTCCAGCGGACCCCGTCGCCGACGGGCGCCAGCTCGTAGCCTCCGAGGCGGACCGTCCACGGGAGGCTGGTCGCTCGGGCGCCGGCCCCGCCGCGCCCGTGACCCGGCTCGAGCGACGCGAGAGAGGGGATGAGCGTGAGAGCGACCAGCAAGGAGGCGCCGAGCGAGACGCACACCGACACGGCCAGGTCGTAGAAGAGCTGCCCCGCCACGCCGCGAACGAAGACGATCGGCAGGAACACGCACACGGTGGTGAGGGTCGAGGCCGTGACCGCCCCGGCGACCTCTCCCGCGCCGGCCACCGCCGCGGCGGCGCGCGCGAGCCCCTCACGCCTCTTCCGGTCTATCGCCTCGAGGACCACGATCGAGTTGTCCACGAGCATGCCGACGCCGAGGGCGAGCCCGCCGAGGGACATCACGTTCAGCGTCACACCGGCCTTGTGCATGGGCAGGAACGTGACGATCACCGAGAGCGGGATGGACAGCGCGATGATCCCCGTCGCCCGAGGGTCCCGCAGGAAGAAGTAGAGGACGAGGACGGCCAGGACGCCCCCGAGCGCCGCCGCCGACCACACCTGCCGGATCGCGTCGGAGATGTAGCGCGAGAGGTCGGCGAGAAGGACGAGCTCGAGCCCCTCGGGAAGCTCCCGGGAGACCGCGGCGATCTCCTCGCGGACGGCCGCGGCGGCCTGGACCGTGTTGGCGGATCCCTCGCGGTGCACGGCGATCTCGACCACCTCGCGCCCGGCCGCGCGAACGATCTCCTCCCGGTCGCGGTGACCGCGGCGAACCTCGGCCACGTCCTCGACGCGCACGCGGCCCTCGCGGGAGTCCCGCACGATCGTCCGGCGGATCTGGTCGAGATCGTCGAACTCGTGGAAGGTGCGGACGAGGTAGACCGAGCCCCAGTCCCTGAGGACCCCTCCGGGGAGGTTCACGTTGTCGGAGGCGAGCGCCCGCCCGAGGTCGTCGAGGGTGAGGCCGAGTGCCGCGAGGCGGTCCTCGTCCGCCTCGATCTGGATTTCGGGGTCGAGCCCCCCGCGCACCTTCGCCGCCGCCACCCCCTCGACCGCCTCGAGACGAGGCTTGACGACGCGCTCGGCGAGCTGCCGGAGGTCGTCGAGAGGCCGGTCGCCTCGGAGCGCGATCCTGAGGATCGGGTCGAGCGACGGGTCGTAGCGGAGGACGCGGGGGAGGTCGGCCTCGCGCGGCAGCTCCACGAGGCCGAGCTTCTCCCGCACGTCGAGCGCGGCGAAGTCCATCGGCTCGTCCCACTCGAACTCGAGGACGACCTCCGAGAGGCCGGCGCGCGAGGTGGATCTCATCGAGCGCACGCCGGGTACCACACCGACCGCCTCCTCGACCGGGCGCGTCACGAACTGCTCCACGGAGGCGGGGGCCGCGTCGGGGTAGGCGGTCTGGATCGTCAGGGTGGGATACGAGAGGTCCGGCAGCAACTCGACGGGGAGCCGCCAGAGCGAGAGGACGCCGAAGACGGACAGCGCGACCGTCGCCATCCCCACCGTGATGGGGCGCCGGACCGAGAAATCAGGCAGCGACACCGCGCCCTCGGGTGGTCGGCTCGAGGGCGGAGCGCTCCGGGATCGCCTCGACGCGCGCGCCGTCGGTGAGACCGGCGGCCCCGGTCACGACCACGAGCGCGCCGGGCTCGAGGCTCGCGCCGGCAGTCTCGACCGCGGCGATCTCGACCTCGTCGGCCTCCTCGTAGCCGAGCCGCACCTCGAGCTTCTGCACCTTGCCGTCGTCTCCCGGAGCGAGCCGGAACAGATGCCATCTCCGCCCTTCGGCGACGAGGGCCGAGCGGGGGACGACGAGCGCGTCCGGGTGGGTGTCCACGACGATGTCCACGCGGACGAAGGCCCCGGGGCGGAGGACTTCCCTGTGTGGGGTGGCGATCGTCACCTTGACGGTCCCCTTCGAGGGATCCACCTCCGGGCCGAGCCGCTCGATCCTGGCCGCGACGGGCTCGGCCAGACCGTCGGCGGTGAGCCGCACGGGCTGGCCCGGCCTCAGGCTCGCGACCTGTTTCTCGGGGACGGCGACGTCCGCGCACAAGGGATCGAGGTCGGCCAGGTCGTAGACGGCCGTCCCGTCGCTGACGTTCGAGCCCTCGTCGAGGTGGCGGCGAAGGATGCGGCCGGCGAACGGCGCCCGGATGACCGTGCGCGACAGCTCGAGGGCGGCGAGGGCGGCCGCCTGCTCCGCCTCCCTCGCCTCCCTCAGGATCCGCTCGAAGTCGGCGTCGCTCAGGAGGCCCTTCTCGTGGAGCTCCTTCGCCCGGGACAGCTCGCGCCGCTTGATGTCCCGCGCCGACTCCGTCCGCTCGAGCTCGATCCGCTGCGCGTCGTCCTCGAGCAGGGCGAGGGGCTGGCCCTCGCCCACGGCGCTTCCTTCCTCGACGAGGAGTCTGCGGACCACGCCCCGGGTCCGCGCCGTCACGGTGGCGCGCTGGTCGGGGCGAAGTGTCGCGCTGGTCGAGTAGAGGAGGGAGAGGGAATCCCGCCGGGCGGGGGCGACGCGCACCGGTATCGCGTCCTGCTTGTCTTCCTCCCTGGCGGCGGTGGTCGGGGCGGCCGGGCCCTTGCCGCAGCCTGCGCCGAGAAGGGCGAGGGCGACTCCCGCCGCAGCGGCGGCTCGGGCGGCGGGGCCTGTACGGAGCAGCCTGCCGGGTCCGGGTGTGGTCATGGGTTCTCC
>JBBIHW010000390.1:0-2810 GCA_037446795.1 Acidobacteriota bacterium | reverse complement strand
GCGTGGCGGCGAGGGCGACCCCGAAGGCTGCAGCGACACCGATCGCGGGGGCGCCCCGGACGACCATGGTGCGGATCGCCTCGGCCACCTCGTCGGCGCTCTCGCAGTCCACGTACGTCTCGACGCGCGGCAGGAGCCTCTGGTCGAGAAGCCTCACGCCCCGCTCGGTCCGCTCGACGGGAGAGAGCATCCTCGCCCGAGCCTCCTCTGCTGCGATCATGGTACAGCGTGGCCTCCACGCGACCTCCGGCGTCTCGGCGCGGCCGGTCCCGCGGGCTGTGCTATCTTCGCGGTCTCCGGCGCGAGGGAACGCATGAGCCGCGAGCAGAGCGGCGCGCGCGAGGCGTGGGAGAAGGCCGTCCGCGACGCGCTCGAGCGGGCGCCGGAGCGCAAGCCGCGCTTCGAGACCCCCTCCGGCATCCCGATCGAGCGAATCTACGAAGCCGGCGACGTCGAGGGATTCGAGCCGGAGCGCGAGCTCGGCTACCCGGGCTCGTTCCCCTTCACCCGCGGAATCCACCCCACCATGTACCGCAGCCGCCTCTGGACCATGCGCCAGTACGGCGGCTTCGGGACCGCGGCCGAAACCAACCGCAGGTTCCGATTCATGCTGGAGCGCGGTCAGACGGGACTCTCGGTCGCCTTCGACCTGCCCACCCAGATGGGTTACGACTCGGACCACCCGATGGCGGAGGGGGAGGTCGGCAAGGCGGGTGTCGCGATCTCCTCGCTCGAGGACATGGAGGAGCTGCTCGAGGGGATCCCGCTCGAACGAGTCTCCACCTCGATGACGATCAACGCCACCGCGGCGATCCTCCTCGCCCTCTACGTGGCCGTCGCGAGGCGGCGCGGGACGGACCTGGCGGCCCTGTCCGGCACGGTCCAGAACGACCTGCTCAAGGAGTACATCGCCCGCGGCACCTACATCTATCCCCCGGAGGCCTCGCTGCGCGTCACGGCGGACATCTTCGCGTGGTGCCAGGAGAACCTTCCGCGCTGGAACACGATCTCGATCTCCGGCTACCACATGCGGGAGGCCGGGGCGACCGCGGTCCAGGAGGTGGCGTTCACCCTCTCCAACGCCATCGCCTACTGCGAGGCCGCGATGGCCCGCGGTCTCGCGTTCGAGCGGTTCGCGGGGCGCCTGTCGTTTTTCTTCAACGCCCACTCGAACCTGTTCGAGGAGGTCGCCAAGTTCCGCGCGGCGCGGCGGCTGTGGGCGCGGATCGTGAGGGAGCGGTTCGGGGTCGAGGACCCGGAGCTGCAGAAGCTCCGCTTCCACACCCAGACCGCCGGCTCGACCCTGACCGCGCAGCAGCCCGAGGTGAACGTCGTCCGCACGGCGCTCGAGGCGCTCGCCGCCGTCCTCGGCGGCACGCAGTCGCTCCACACCAACGCCATGGACGAGGCGCTCGGGCTGCCCACCGAGTCCGCGGCGCTGCTCGCCCTGCGCACCCAGCAGGTGATCGCGTACGAGACCGGGGTCGCGGACACGGTGGACCCTCTCGCCGGCTCCTACTTCGTCGAGCACTTGACCCGCGAGATCGAGTCGCGCGCGCGAGCCTACATGGAGCGGATCGAGCGGATGGGCGGGGCGGTCCGCGCCATCGAGCGCGGCTTCCAGCAGAGGGAGATCCACGAGGCGGCCTACCGCTGGCAGCAGCGCGTGGAGTCGGGCGAGGCGGTCGTCGTCGGGGTCAACCGCTTCACCGGCGGGGCCGAGGCGAGGCCGCCCGTGCTCCGCGTGGACGAGGCTGTGCGGGCGAGGCGGGGCGAGCAGCTGCGGCGCCTTCGGGCCCGCAGAGACGGGAGCGCCGTCGAGCGGGCGCTCGCCGAGGTGGAGCGTGTCGCGCGATCCGACGGCAACCTCCTGCCGCCGATCCTCGAGGCCGTCGAGGCCCACGCCACGGTCGGAGAGATCTCGGACCGCCTCCGTGCGGTGTTCGGCGTCCACCGGGACACGTTCGTGCTCTGAGGCGGCGGCCTGACGCCGCGAAGGTAGAATCCCGCGGCGGAGTCCACGTTGAGCCCGCTGCTCGAGGTCCGCGGCCTGAAGGTCTGGTACGACGGGCCCGCGGGACCGGTCCGTGCCCTCGACGGCGTCTCGTTCGCGGTGGAGCGGGGGGAGACCTACGCCCTCGTGGGGGAGTCGGGCTGCGGAAAGAGCACCCTCGCCCTGTCCCTCCTCAAGCTCCAGGAGCCGGGCCGCATCGTCGCCGGTCGGATCCTCTTCGAAGGCCGCGACCTCGTCCCGCTCTCCGACCGCGAGATGCGGCCGTACCGCGGCGCGCGGATGGGGCTGGTGTTCCAGGAGCCGGGCGCCGCGCTCAACCCGGTCATGAGGATCGGCACGCAGGTGGGCGAATCCCTCCGCATCCATCGTGGGGTCTCCCGCAGGGAGGCCTGGAACGAGGCGGTCCGGCTCCTCGGGAAGGTCGCGCTGCCGGAGCCCGAGCGGCAGGCGCGCGCCTATCCCCACGAGCTGTCCGGCGGAATGAAGCAGCGGGTCATGCTGGCCATCGCGCTGTCCTGCTCGCCCGACCTGCTGATCGCCGACGAGCCCACGACGGCGCTCGACGTGACGATCCAGGCCCAGATCCTCGCCCTGCTCCGGCAGCTCAAGCAGGAGCTGCGGCTGACCGTGCTGCTGATCGCCCACGACCTCGGCGTCGTCGCGGAGAACGCGGACCGGGTCGGCGTCCTCTACGCGGGCAAGCTGGTCGAGGAGGCGCCCGTGGGCGACCTCTTCGGCGACCCGAAGCACCCGTACTCGCGCGCCCTCCTCCGGTCGGCGCCGGCGCCGCACGCGA
>JBBIHW010000389.1:0-2813 GCA_037446795.1 Acidobacteriota bacterium | reverse complement strand
CACGTGGCGCCGGTGTCACCGAGGATGGCGCCCGCGCGCCCGCCGGGGCGCGTCCCGCCGCCGGGAGGCTTCGGGAGGCGGGGAGAGGTTCGACCGAGCGGGCGGCCAGCCGCTCGAGCCGGCTGGGCTCGAGGTCCACGAACCGCTCGCGGGGGGTGACGCCGCGGGCCACGGGCCGGATCCGAGCGCCACGGTCCTCGGAGGCAACGCGCACGGCGCGCTCCCGCCACTCGCGGTCCTGCGCGAGCCTGCGCGGCTCGATCCGCGGGGGACGGGCGACGACGACATGGTTCCGCAGGGCCTTCCGGACGGTGGCGACGGGCACCGCGTAACGGCGGACGTCGCGGACGACGACGTGGTCGACGGTCACGAACGTCCAGGCCGCCGGGTCGTAGTAGCCGAACTCGACCGCGGTCACGAAGGCAGGCCGGTTCCAGTAGTCCAGCGGGCACCAGCCGACGTAGAGGGAGCCCCACGACCAGGCGACCCATGCACCGGCGAACACGCGTCCGGGGATCCAGCACCAGCCGAAGCTCCGGACCCACGACCAGCGCCCGAAGTGGTACGGGGCCCAGCCCCACGGCTCGTGCGAGACCCAGAAGTAGCCGCTCGGGCCGTAGGTCCAGTAGCCGTCCACATACGGCCTCCAACCCGGGCCGACGCCGACCGGGTACCAGCACCACCCGTAGGTCGGCACCCACACCCAGCGCCCGTAGGCGGCGAGCTCGCCGTAGTACGGCCGGACCTCGTCGGGCACCTCCGGCTCGTCCTCGTAATCTTCCTCGGCCACGATCCGCTCCCGCGGTCGGAACGCCTCGTCCCGGGCTTCGCACCAGCGGTCGAAGCCGTCGCGCGCGAAGGTGCTGAACGGGCTCGGGCCCTCGGGCCCTTCCCCCGGCTCGACCCAAACGCTCATCCCCGCGCGCACCAGCACCGACGTTTCCTCGGCGGACACCTCGGCCACGCCGCGCCGGGAGACGACCCGGGTCGCACCGCCGTCCTCGACCTCGATCCGGAACTCCCCCTCGCCGAGCAGGTAGATCGAGGCGCTCGGCGTGTCCACGCGGAACTCCTCCTCCCCCTGAATGCGCGGCAGCACCTGCGCCGTGCCGCGTGCGAGCCGGAGCACGGTGTTGTCGCGGTACTTCGCGTAGGGGTCGGGCAGGGACTGGACGGTGAGCTGCGAGTCGCGGTCGAGCCGCAGGAGCGAGCCGTCGGCGAGCTGGACCTCCACCCTCTGATCCCGCCCCGTGCGCAGGGTGTCGCCCGGGAAGATCGGCGCATTGGTCTGCCCCTCTTCCTCGGCGGGACGGCCCTCGGCACCCGGCGCCCGCTCGACCGTCACGCCTCGCTCGAGGTGGCGGAGACGACCGAACCGACCCGACCCGTAGTCGTCCCCGTAGGAGTCGGGGTCTTCGGCCTGGGCACGGGCGAGCGTCGGACACCCGAGGAGCAGGGCGAGCCCGATCGCGGCGGCGACTCTGTTCATGTTCATTCGCTCCTCCCGCGGTGTACCGCTGGCAGGTGCCTGTCTGCGAGGCACATGCCAGGGATCCCGCGCGAAAAGGGCGGCACGTGGCGCCGGCCGCCGCGCGCGACGGCGGCGCGTGTCCCCGCAGCGGCCCGCCCGCGTCCTCTCGCGATGACAGGCCCGGCGCGGATCGCCACCGATCGCCGCGGCGCGGTTGACGGCCTCGGAGCCCGGATGTTACTTTCGCGCCGCGGCACGCCGGCGAGGCGAGGGCAGGTCCCCGATGGCGGTTCGGCCGATTGTTCTCTACCCGGATCCGATCCTGTTGACGCCGACGGAGCCCGTGTCCGAGGTGGACGACGCCATCCGCGCGCTCGTCCGCGACCTGGTGGACACGATGTATGCCGCGCCGGGAATCGGCCTGGCCGCCAACCAGCTCGGCGCCCGGTGGCGCGTGTGCGTGGTGGACCTCTCCCTCGGGGAGGAGTCGGGCGGACTGCACGTGTTCATCAATCCCAGGATCGTGCACACCGAAGGCCTGCAGATCGGCGAGGAGGGCTGCCTGTCGTTCCCGGACATCACCCTCGAAATCGAGCGCGCCTACAGGGCGACGGTCGAGGCGCTGGACGTCGAGGGCCAGCCGTTCCGCCTGACGACCGAGGCCCTTCTCGCTCGCGCGATCCAGCACGAGGTCGAGCACCTCGACGGGAAGACCTTCCTCCAGAACGTTTCCCCCCTCAAGCGGGAGATGGTGAAGAAGCAGATCCGGAAGCGCATGAGGTCCGGCGACTGGGTGCCCGTGGCCGCGCGGTGAGGGCGGTTTTCCTCGGTACGCCCGACAGCGCCGCGACCGGCCTCCGGGCGCTGCTCGAGGCGGGACACGACGTCCCGCTCGCCGTGACGCAGCCGGACCGGCCCTCCGGGCGGGGCGGCCGGATGCGCGCTCCGGCCGTGAAGGTCCTGGCTCTGTCCAGGGGAATCGAGGTCGTGCAGCCGGGCAGCGCGCGCGATCCGGCCCTTCTCGAGCGGATCTCGCTCGCGAGGCCCGACGTTCTCGTCGTCATCGCCTACGGGAAGATCCTCCCGAGGCCACTGCTCGACGCGGCGCCGCTCGGCGCGGTGAACGTCCACTTCTCGCTGCTCCCGGCATACCGCGGGGCGGCGCCGGTCCAGTGGGCCCTCGCCCTGGGAGAGTCCCGCACCGGCGTGACGACCATGCGCGTCGAGGAGGCGCTCGACGAAGGCGGGATCTACCTGCAGAGGGAAGTGGCCATCGAGCCCGGCGAGCACGCCCCCGCGCTCGAGCGGCGGCTCGCCGTTGCGGGCGCGCAGCTGCTGCTCG
>JBBIHW010000388.1:0-2849 GCA_037446795.1 Acidobacteriota bacterium | reverse complement strand
GGGGCCCGCGGAGCGCGGCGACGAGACCTCGAAGCGACCAGGTCCCGCCGATCCGGCGGTCGCGGGCTTCCGCGGCCCCCGCACGAGCGGGACTCGCTCGACCTCGTCGAGCTCGATCGGATCTGCGGTCGCGGCGGCGGGACCGGGCTGAGGCGCGGTCGCGAGCGGGACGGCGGCCTTCGCCTCCGCGCCCGGCGCGGGGTTCGCGGTGCGCTCGATCTGCCCCAGGTAGTGGGCCGCCTCGAGGTGGCCCGGGCAAGCCTCGAGCACCCTCTCGAGCAGCGCTCTCGCCTCCTCGGGCCGGCCGTTCTCGATCGCCTGCACCGCCTCGGTGATCCACAGCTCGGCCTCCTGGTTCGGGGCCGGCTGCGCCGCGACGCCGAACTGCTTCGCGAGGGCCTGCGCGTGCGGGTTGTCCTCGTCGAGCAGCCGGACGCGCTCGAGCGCCGCGATCGCCTCCTCGCGACGTCCGGCCCCGGCGTGGCTGCGCGCCTCGCCGAGCAGCTCGTCCACCCTTCGCCTCAACTCCTCGTCCGCGGCGTCGTCCAGGGCGGACAGCTCGACGAGGGCGCCCTCCCGGGCCCGCTCGCCGGGATCGGGCAGCGGGTCGCCGGAGGCGCCCGTGTCGTCCGCGCCGGCGAGCGCGGCGCTGAGGCGGACGCCCTCGAGCGCCTGCTCGTCGCCGGGGTCGAGGGCGAGCACGGCTTTCCAGGCGACGAGGGCTTCGGCGAACTCGCCCCGGAGGTAGTGCTCGGAAGCTTTCTGCTGGAGGGCCTCGAGTCGCTCGCGCTCCATTCGCTTCGCCGCCTCCAGGGTGCGGCCACGAAGACGGCGGCAAATATAGGGTCCGCTGAAGAGGCGGGCAATCGAGGGCGGCGTCAGCGCGAGAGCGGGCGGGCCGGGGCCTGGCCGCGGGAGGACAGGAACGCCCTGCGGCAGTCCTCGGAGCAGAAGAAGTGCTCCTCGCCGGCGAGGCGGAGCACGAGCGCCCGGCCGCGCGGAAGGAAGGTCTGGCAGATGCGATCCCGCACCATGGCCCCTTCGAACCGCAGCGCGCCGGCCGGTGCCGGCCGCCTCCGCGCCGACGCCTTGCGGAAGATGCGGACCACGACCACGAGCGCCCAGAGCGCCAGCAGCCACACCAGGAGGCGGCGTAGCAGGCTCACGGAATCTGCTCCGCGGCTCGCCTCAGCTCCGCGAGGTTCGGCGCCTGCGGGTTCAGCCGCTCGAGCCGCGCGAGGGCCTCGAGCGCGCGCTCCCTCCTCTTGAAGTCGAACGCCTCGACGACGACCGTGTTGTAGAGCGATTGCCAGTGGGAGGGATCCGACCGCTGCGCCTGCTCGAACAGGCCCAACGCCTTGTCGGGCTGCCGGATCTCCCGGTAGCAGACGCCGAGATCGGTCAGCAGGTTCGGGTCGCCGGGCTTCACCTCGAGCGCGCGCTCGTAGTAGCCGATCGCCTGCGTCCACATCCCGGCGTCGTTGTGCAGGTTGGCGAGTCGGGTGAGCGCGGCGAGGTCGCGCGGGTCGGCCTCGAGGGCCCGCTTGAGCGCGTTGATCTCCTGAATCATCGGGGCCCCCCCCGCCACCTGCGTGGGCGCGGGAGGTCCGGCCGGCCCTTGCAGCGCCGCCGCCTCTTCCGAGGCGCGCTCGGCGGGCCGGTTCGCCACCGCGTGGAAGAGACCGAACCCGAGGAGCACGCCGAAGGCGAGCCCGGCGAGCAGGAAGGAGAAGTTTTCCCGGGTCAACGCCACCACGCTAGCCGAGCGAGCTCGGCGGTGTCAAACGGGATCGCCGCCCGGGGCGGGATGGTAGAGTGGAGGCGTGCCGGCCGGTGGAAGGACGGAGCCTTCGCGCCCGAACCTCTACGGGATGGAGGAAGGCTCTCTCGCGAGCCTTCTCGCCGGCCTCGGCGCGCGCCCGTTCCACGGACGGCAGGTCTACGGCTGGCTCTACGCGAGGGGCATCCTCGCGCCCGACCGCTGGACCGATCTCCCGGCGTCGGTCCGCAGCGCCGTCGCCGACTCCGCGAGGGTGGATCCCGGCCGGATCGTCGGCCGCGCCGAGGCCGGCGACGGCACCGTCAAGTACCGGATCGCGCTCGCCGACGGCGGGACGGTCGAGGCGGTCCACATGGTCCAGCACGAGCGCGTCACCCTGTGCCTGTCGAGCCAGCTCGGCTGCGCCCTCGACTGCGCCTTCTGTCTCACGGGAAGGATGGGCCTCGTGCGGCACCTCTCGGCGGGGGAGATCGTGGGCCAGGCCGCGCTCATCCGCGACGACCGCGGCCTCGCGGGCCGGCCCTTCAACGTGGTGTTCATGGGGATGGGAGAGCCCCTCCACAACTACGACAACGTCCTCGCGGCGTTCCGCATCTTGACTTCCCCCCGCGGCTTCGGACTGTCGCGCCGGAGAGTCACGGTGTCCACGGCGGGCCTGGTCCCGGCGATCGAGCGCCTCGCGGAGGAGCCCGTCCGGCCGCGGCTCGCGGTGTCGCTGAACGCGACGACCGACGAGGCGAGGAGCCGGCTCATGCCGATCAACCGCAGGTACCCGCTCGCGAGCCTCCTCGAGGCCTGCCGCGCCTTCGGGCGGAAGACCGGGCAGCGGTGGACCTTCGAGTACGTCCTCCTCCACGGCGTCAACGACGCCGACGAGGACATCGAGCGGCTCGCCCGCATCCTGCGCACCCACCCCGCCAAGGTCAACCTGATCCCGTTCAATCCCGTGCCGGGCTGGCTCCCCTTCGAGCCGCCGCCCAGGCAGCGGGCCGTCGAGATCCGCGACCGCCTCCTGCGGCTCGGCCTCCCCGCGTCCATCCGCTGGAGCCGGGGGCTCGAGGCCCGCGCC
>JBBIHW010000387.1:0-2849 GCA_037446795.1 Acidobacteriota bacterium | reverse complement strand
CGCGGGCGCTTCTCGCAGCGGGCCGGCGGGAGCGGGCGCGCGACATCCTCGCGCGAGCGATCCGGCTCGGCGCCTCGGACTGGGCGAGGAGCGAGGGCTGGAACCGGGCGGGCGGCGGCACGCCGCCGGAGTTTTCGAGCGAGCCCAAGGCCGTCCTCGTCGAGCCCGAGTTCCCCAGGCTCCCGTCCCTGCCGCTCCAGCTCCTCGACGGCGGCGTCCACTCGATCGTACCCGCGGGCGGGAAGGCCCTGCTGCTGGACTTCTGGGCCTCCTGGTGCCCGCCCTGCATGATCGAGCTCCCCAGGATCCAGGCGCTCTACGAGGCGGAGCGCGAGCGGGGGCTCGAGGTCATCGCGGTCAACGCGGAGGAGCCGGAGGAGCTCGTCCGCAAGACCGCGGGCCGGCTCGGGCTCACGATACCGGTCGCCCGCTACAACGCGGCCCTTGACGCGGTCTTCAAGGTGCGCGTGCTTCCGACCACGGTCCTCGTGGACCGCGAGGGTCGCGTGCGCGCCAGGTGGGACGGTTACGAGGCGGGGCAGGAGGCGCTCGTCGCGGCCAAGGCGAAGAAGCTCCTGGGCGACGACCCGGAGGGGAGGCCCCGGAAGATCGCCGACATCCTCGCCGGAGCGGATCGGGTCCAGACCGCGTGGGCTCGCGAGTTCTCCGATGCGGTGACGGGGCTCGCGGTCCTGCGCTCACCGGAGGGGATCCGCGTCGCCGCCGCCGCGGGCCGTTCCGTCTCGCTCCTCGACGCGCGCGGCGAGCCGTCCGGGAAGGTCGCCTTCTCGGGCGGCCGCATCCTCGCCCTCGAGGCACCTTGCGCGACCGACCCGGACCTCGCCGCCTTCCGCACCGGGGGGACCGAGATCGCCCTCCTCGACCTCGACTCGGGACAGGCGAGCACGTGGCGCGCTCCCGCCGCGGTGTTCGAGGTCGCGCCCGTCCCGGCGGAACGGAAGGCCGCGGCCCCGCGGCTCGCGCTCGCGACGGGAAGCGGGGTCTACTTGCTCGATACGGCGGCGATGGCGGCCTCGCGCGCTGGCGGCACGGGGGAGACCCTCTCGCTCGCCGTCGAGGGCGGCCGGATTCTCGCTCTCGAGGCGCGAGGAAGGCTGCTCGCGCTGGACCACTCCGGTCGGGTCGTCGCGGAGGCGGACGTGGACCCGGCAGCCGGGAGGCTCGTTCCCTTCGGCATCGCCAGCTCGGGTTTCGGCGTCGGACCCTCGGGGATCGCGGCGTCGGCGGCGGGGCGGTTCCTCGGCGGAGCGGACCCCCGGATCGCCGTCGCAACGGTCGCAGGCCAGCTCGTCCTGCTCGACCCGGCGAGCGGGGAGGAGTTGCTGCGTGCGGACTGGCCCGGGATCACCGCGCTGGCCGCCGCCGACCTCGACGGGGACGGTGCGGAGGAGCTCCTCGTCGCCTCCGACCGGTTCGTCGCCGCCCTGCGCGCAGCGGCGAGCCCGGAAGCCCACGGCGCGCCCGTGGAGACGGTCAAAAACGGAGATCGGTCGGCTTCCCGCAGGTGACGGGGCGGCCGAGGGGGCATTCGCGGAGCGCCATTGCCGGTTGGCCGAGGCGAGCCGCGGTCGCCTTCGAGCAGCCCGGCCCCGTCAGGTTTCCTCCCGAAACCCGGCGGCGCTGGGCCATGCGCGGCTGGCTGAACCTCGACGGAACCAGGGTGGGGAGGTGGGTACGCTCATCCCGCTGGGGAGCAACTGTGCCCGATCGTGAGTGGACGGGGCGGGGCCTTCGTCGGAACCTCTTCTGGGGATCACCGGTCGCTTGGGCGTAACCGTCCAACGGACCACACATTCCCCCGGCAGGAGGACGCTTACCATGGTACGAGAACCTTCGACCGAGAATCGTTTCGTCACCTCTCTCGGCAGGGCGTGGCTCGTCACGCTCGTCTCTCTCCTTCCCTCTCTCTCTAGCGGACGGGGGCGGCGGCGGTGAGACGCCGGCGGTCGTGGGATCCGAAGATCCGTCCAACCGGTGGACTCTCACCCTCGTTCGCGGAGACGGGCTGCCGATCGGATTCTTTGTGGACAGCGACGGTCCCACAGGACCCCGAGGCTGGTCGGCTGACATTCTGACTCAGTCCACGGTTTCCGTGAAGTATAACGTTGGCGCATCGATCACCAACAACTCGCTATCCTCCGCGGGGACTGACGCCGTGATTCAGCCGACGGTAGAGTGGAAGCACGGCTGGGGCGAGTTTTTGATATTTTGGATCCACTTCTGGGAACACAAAGTCAAAATGCCCATCATCAACCCGCCCGAGCCCCCGCCCCCTGGTCCCGAGCCGATGCCCACCGCTGGTGGCTCTTCGGGGACCCATAGCTGTATCCAGGTGGAGAGTTCCGCACAGGCAACCACCATGGAAAACGTAAGAGTGGCTCTCTCCCTCAAGCTCGAGCCCAACGGCGCGTCGAACCAGCACGATGTCGAGCTCGACAGCGGCGACTCCATCCTGACCGTCGGGCGGCCAGACGGTACCTGGGTTGCGATCGGCATTACGTCGGCCGACGGCACCTTTTTGGTGGATTCCATCACTCCGGTGGGAAGCGATCCGGATGGCTTTAGCTCTCGGGATGCGGATGGAGCCCTCGGAACAACCAACGGCTCGACCTTCGTCGTGAACCTCGGCACGATTGCTCCAGGACAGAAGAAGCAGTTCGCGATCAAGATGGTCTGGGGGAACACGAAGGAGGTTGCCAAATGGCACTTCCGCAACAGCGCCTCGGACCCGACCGATCCCTGCATTTGATTTGATTTGACTGTTTTCCCGGGGCGGTGACGTCCTAGGATTGCTGTAAACGCGGTGAAGGGGTTGAGCCCCGCCCGAG
>JBBIHW010000386.1:0-2851 GCA_037446795.1 Acidobacteriota bacterium | reverse complement strand
CCCGCCGCGTCCGTGCCCACGTAGGTGAGCGTGTACGTGCGGCCGGGACCGTAGCGGCTCCGCTCGGCGCGCAGCTGGACCTCCCAGTCCGGGGTTCCGACCTCGGCCCCGACGATGTCGGGAGCGGTGTGGCCGTCCCCCACGCCGGGAGCGTCCTCCGGCTCGCTGCTCGTGACCGACCCGAGCTGGACCGAGCCGACGCCGCAGGCGTCGGCGACCTCGACGGCCGCATGCACCGCCACCATCCTGTGGTCCGGTGGCCACAGCACCGACGGCGTGACGCGGACCGAGACCTCGGGCGGAACCGTGTCCACCACCGCCAGCTCCAGGTCGTCCGTGTCCTCGAGGCCGCCGCGATCCGTCACCCGAAGGGTGATCGCGTGAAGCCCGACGGGGAGCGCCACCTCGAGCATCTCTCCCTCGCCGAGACGCGTCTCCGAGGGCAGGCCGAAGTCCTCGAACCACTCGAACAGGACGATGTCGTCGTTCGTGCCGGGCGCGGAGTCGGGATCGCTCGAGGCGGACCCGTCGAGGCGCGCCGCGCCGCCCGAGGCCGAGGCGCACTCGATCGCCCCCTCGGGGCCGCGGGCGACAGCGACCGGAGGACGGTTCTCCCCGCTCGGGGCGACGGCTTGCCAGTCGGCGAGGACGTCGTCTCGAGGGCCCTCGGGATCGTCCGCCGTCAGCCGCAGCGGGTCGCTCCCGTCGGCGTTCATGACGTAGATCTCCAGGTTCCGGTCGCGGTCGCTCGAGAAGACGATCTTCGTCCCGTCGGGAGACCACGCCGGCCCGATGTCCCCGAGCGCGCTGAGGGCGGCCTGCCCGCTCCCGTCGGCGTTCATGACCCAGATGCCGCTCGTCCCTCCGCGCAGGCTCGAGAAGACGATCTTCGTCCCGTCGGGAGACCAGTCCGGACTGCGATCCTCCCCGGGCGAGGCCGTCCGGTTCGCGGGCGCCGACCCGTCCGCGCCCATCACGAACACCTCGCCGTCGCCGGTGCGATAGCTCGTGAACGCGATCCTCGTCCCGTCCGGAGACCAGGAAGGCTCCACGTCGTCGCGCGGCGACCTCGTGAGGTTCATCGGCGCGGAGCCGTCCGCGTTGGCGACCCAGATGTCGAAATCGAACGTCTCCTCGCCGAACCGCGAGAAGGCGATGCGCAGGCCGTCCGGCGACCACGCCGGGAACCGGTCCGGGCCGTCGGTGATCCGCGCGACTGCGGTTCCGTCGGCGTTCATCACGTAGACCGCCGGCAGGCCGTCGCGGTCGCTGACGAAGGCGATCTTCGTCCCGTCGGGCGACCAGACGGGATCCACGTCCTCGGCCGGGTGCGAGGTGAGGTTGACGAGCCCGGATCCGTCCGGCTCCACGGTGAACACGTCGAAGGTCCCCGCGGGATTGCTCGCGAAGGCGAGCCTCCCGTTCGCGCCGGGGAAGGCGGCCTCGGGGCTCGAGGACCCGGCGATGGCGAACGCGACCGCGAGCGCGGTTCGAGGCAGCGGACCCACCGAGAGCGCTCTCATGGCCGACCTCCTCTCCTCGACGGGGCCGGGCGCGCGGGCCCGGCAGCCCGGTCGGGGAGCCGATTGTCTCGCGGGTCCTGATACCTGTCCTTTGCAAGGCCGAAGCCACGGGCTTCCCTCGAAGCGTGGCGGTTTTCCCGGCGCGTCGCGATTCCGAAACGTGAAACCCGAGTCACGGGATCGCAAGCAACGCGCGCCGGTCACGGGCCCGCCGGCTCCCAGGACTCCACGCGAATCTGTCCGACCCGGGGGATGTAGGTGTAGCGGACATGGACGGAACGGCCGGGCTCGAGCCCCTCCCGCTGCTCCGCGGTGACGGGGATTTCGACCTTGCGGCCACGGATGTGGACCGTCAACGTGGCCGCCGCCTCTGGACTCGGGGCGGCGGCCTCCTCGATCGCCTCGATGGGGAAGTCGCCCTCGAGCGCCGTCGCAGGCGGGGGCGGCCGGAACATGGCGTACAGGGCGAGGGCCGCCACCGCGGCCATCAGCCCCACGGCGAGTCCCTGACCGGCCCACCGCAGGAGCTTCCGGGGGAAACTATCGCGGCGCTTGCGCGCGGGGGCGCCCTTCGCGAGCTTCGTGAGGACCCCTCGCGCGGGGGCGCGAGGCGGCCTCCCTGTCTTCACCGCTCACCTCGAGACTACCGGCAGGTCCTGGCCCCCTTCTTGCCGCGGCACGCTCCGGAGCAGCACTCGCTGTTCGCCGTGCAGGACTGGCCCGCGGCCTTGCACGGGATGCAGCCGCTCGTATCGAACGTGCAGTCTCCGGCGCAGGCGAGCGTCCCGCCCCCGGGGTAGCCCTGGCTCTCGCACGTCTGGCCGTCGAGGTCGCTGCCATCGCACTGCTCGCCGCCTTCCTGCACGTTGTTGCCGCATACCGGGGGCTCGCCGGTCGCACCGGTGACCACGAGCGCATAGGTCGCGTCCCACTCGGCCGTGTCGAGGTGGGCGTCCTGGTTGATCTGGGCGGCGCGCACCTCGATCGTCCAGGCCCCCGCCTCGGGGGCGCTCACGAAGACGTTCTCCACGGTGTCCACGGTGTTCGGGCTCCCTCCGGGTGTCGAGGTGGTGCCCGCGGCGAGGCCGTTGTTCCCCCAGTAGACGGTCCCCGAGGGGCTCGTCACCTTGAGGTCCAGGTCGTTGATCCGGTGGAGGCTCGAGGAGGTGGTCCCCGGAGGGTCCGGATAGCTCATGGTCACCTTGAGTTCCGCCTCGCCCGCGCTCACGGTGACGTTGTAGGTCGCCGCCTGCCCGACCGACAGCGGGTTCGACTGGTCCACGACGAGGCTCGTGGCGGCCCGCTCCTTGGCGACCCGGGCGCTCGGC
>JBBIHW010000385.1:0-2869 GCA_037446795.1 Acidobacteriota bacterium | reverse complement strand
CCGGGCCGCCGGCGCCTGAACCACGGCGGCCAGCCGAGCCCGAAGCTCGGGCAGGCCCGGCAGGGCGGCGAGCGAGCGGATGCCGGCCGCGTCCACGACCTCGCGCCCGTCCACCACGCCCGCGACCAGTTCGAGCTGGGGGTTCTCCTTGGCGAAATCCGTCAACACGCGCGCCAGCACGATCGGATCCGAGGCGTGCGTCGCGAGCCCCCGCGGACCGGACAGCGCCTGCCGCACCGTCTCGACGGGCGTGCCGGAAGCCGCCCGGCGGGCCAGCCGGTTCTTGACGACCCGATAGGAGCCCCCCGCCGCCCGGATCCTCCGCCGGAGCTCGACGGCCTGGTTGGCCGTGAGGCCCTCGAACCGGGCCACGAACACGTGAGGCGATCGGCGGAAGCCCTCCGCCAGCTCGGAGACGAGCTGCGATTTCTCGGCTCGTTTCACGGTTCCCTCAGGCCGCCATCTCCTCGACCGAGGCCAGGTCCACCTGGACGGAGGGCCCCATCGTCGAGCAGAGGTGGATCGAGTGCACGTACTTCCCCTTGGCCGCCGCCGGCTTCGCGCGAAGGACAGCCTGGATCACGGCGACGGCGTTGTCCACGAGCTTGCCTTCCTCGAACGAAACCTTGCCCACCGGCACGTGGATGTTGCCGGCCTTGTCCACCCGGAACTCCACCTTGCCGGCCTTGATCTCCCGGACGGCAGCGGCCACGTCGAAGGTGACGGTCCCGGTTTTCGGGTTCGGCATGAGGCCGCGCGGGCCGAGGATCTTCCCCAGCTTGCCCACCTCCCGCATCATGTCGGGGCTGGCGACGACCGCGTCGAACTCCAACCAGCCCTCCTGGATCTTCGCCACCACCTCCGCGGCCCCCGCCACGTCGGCCCCGGCGGCTTCCGCCTCCTTGATCTTCTCGCCGGAGGCGATGACGAGGACCCGCTTGCTCTTGCCCGTTCCGTGCGGGAGGACCACGGTGCCCCGAACCATCTGGTCCGCGTGCTTCGGGTCCACCCCGAGCCGCATGGCCAGCTCCACGGTCTCGTCGAATCCCGCGCGCGCGGCCCTGCGGACCAGCGCGACGGCCTCCTGGACCGGGTGCGGGCGGCGCTCCACCACCGCCCGGGCCGCCTCGTACTTTTTCCCGTGCTTCGCCATCCCTGCTCCCCTACCCGACGATCTCGATGCCCATGGACCGGGCGCTGCCCTCGACCGTCCGGATGGCGGCCTCGAGACTGTCGCAGTTGAGATCGGGCATCTTGGTCCGGGCGATCTCCTCGACCTGTTTCCGCGTGACCTTTCCCACCTTCTCCTTGTTGGGGACTCCCGAGCCCTTCTCGATACCGGCCGCCTTCGCCAGCAGCACCGACGCGGGAGGCGTCTTGGTCACGAACGTGTAGGAGTGGTCCTGGAAGACGGTGATCACCACCGGCGTGAGCATCCCGTCCCCCTTGGCGGTCGCGGCGTTGAACTTCTTGCAGAAGTCCATGATGTTCACGCCGTGCTGCCCGAGGGCGGGCCCCACCGGCGGCGCCGGCGTCGCCTTGCCGGCGGGAATGTGCAGCTTGACGATCCCGACGACCTTCTTGGCCATCCTCCACCTCGCACCCGCGCCCGCGGGCGCCGCGGCCGGGCCCCGGCGCTCAGACCTTCTCCACCTGGGCGAACTCGAGCTCGACGGGCGTGGCGCGCCCGAAGATGGTCACCATGACCTTCAGCGTCGAGCGGTCCTCGTTGACCTCCTCCACCTGACCCGTGAAGTTGGCGAAGGGGCCGTCCACGATCCGCACGCTTTCCCCCGGGCGGAACTCGAGCTTCGGCTTGGGCTTGTCCGCCGCGACGGCGACCTGGCTGACGATGCGCTGGACCTCCTCGTCGCTGAGCGGCACGGGCTTGCTGCCCGGGCCGACGAAGCCCGTCACCTTCGGCGTGTTCTTCACGACGTGCCAGGCGGCGTCGGACATCTCCATCTTGATCAGGATGTAGCCGGGGAAGAACTTGCGCGAAGAGCGCGTCTTCTTGCCGTCCCGGACCTCCACGACCTCCTCGGTGGGGATCAGGATCTCCTCGATGACCTCGCCCATCCCCAGCGCCTCCGCGCGCTGCCGCAGGCTCTCCTTCACCTTGGCCTCGAAGCCCGAGTACGTGTGGACGATGTACCACTGCTTCGCCATCGCGACTCCCGCCGAGCTCATCGCCGAAACGCCCTGACGATCTGCTCGTAGCCCGCCTGGAGGACCAGGTCCACGACGTACAGGTACAGCGCGCAGAAGATCACGGTCACGATCACCACCAGCGTCGTCCCGTACACCTCCTTCCGGGGAGGCCACGTGGTCTTCTGGAGCTCGGCCCAGACCTCCACCAGGAACTGCTTCAAGCGCACGAGCCAGGCCAAGAACGCTTCTCCCCGGGCAGGGGCGACGGCCGACGCCGGCGCCCGCTTCCCGCCTAGCGAGTCTCCTTGTGCACCGTGTGACGTCGGCAGAACCTGCAGTACTTCCGGAACTCCAGCTTGCCGGTCGTGGACTTCTTGTTCTTCGTGGTGACGTAGTTCCGCCTCTTGCACTCGCCGCACTGCAGCGTGACGTTCTCGCGCACGACCCGCTCCCCGCCGGTCCGGCGCCGCCTACTCGAGGATCTCGGTCACGGTGCCGGCGCCCACCGTCCGGCCACCCTCCCGAATCGCGAACCGCAACCCCCGGTCCATCGCAATCGGAGTGATCAGCTCCACCGTCAGCCCCACGTTGTCCCCCGGCATCACCATCTCCACCCCCTCCGGCAGCCGCGTCACCCCCGTCACGTCCGTCGTCCGAAAGTAGAACTGCGGCCGGTACCCCGTGAAAAACGGCGTGTGCCGCCCCCCCTCCTCCTTCG
>JBBIHW010000384.1:0-2872 GCA_037446795.1 Acidobacteriota bacterium | reverse complement strand
CGGGGCGGAAGCGGTTGGTCGGCGTCGTGATGGGCGGCGGCGTGTGGCTCGGTGGCGTGGCGGTGGCGCTCGGCGCGCTCTGGCTCATGGTGCGCCGGCACGGCCTGCGGCTTGGGCTGGTGGCGAACGCGTTCTTCGTGTTCATCCCGCTCTCCCATGCGATCGGTCGCATCGGCTGCCTTCTCGGCGGCTGCTGCTGGGGGAGGCCGACCGACCTGCCGTGGGCCGTGACCTACACGGATCCGGCGGCGCAGCGGCTGAACGGAACGCCCCTCGGGGTTCCGCTCCACCCCACGGCCCTGTACGAGGCCGGCCTCGAGACGGGCAACTTCCTGCTGGGCCTGGCTCTCTGGCGCAGGGGCGCGCCGGACGGCGCGATCGTCGCGATGTGGATGGGCCTTTACGGCACCGAGCGCTTCCTGCTCGAGTTCCTGAGGGGCGATCCGCGCGGCGGGATCGGCCCGCTCTCCACCAGCCAGTGGCTGTCGCTCGGCCTGCTGGCGATCGCCCTCGGCTGGGTCGTCCGGTACCGTCGGGGCGTGCTCGCGGCGGCGCGCGCGACCGGCCTGCGCTGAACCGGAACGAGCGGGGGCCCGGCCTGCGGGTCGCTCCACCCGACGAGGGGATGCGCTTGAACGAGAGGATGCGGCATCGGGGCGAGCCACCCGGCGCGTGGCGGAGGCTCGCCGCCACGACGCGGGTCTGCCTGTTCTGGTTCGCCGTCGGGGTCCTGTTCTTCGCCGCGGGGCTCTACATGAGGCTGTTCCTGTGGCTTCCGCGCGTGCTCTCCGGAGGCCGCGTCGGTCGCTACCAGGTGCGCGGCTGGAACTCGCTGCTCCGATTCTGGGGCACCGCCCTCTTCGTGCTCCTGCGGGTCGTCGCCGGGGTGCGATGCACCCTGGAGGGCTCGGTGCCGGCCGGGAGGTACCTCATCGTCGCCAATCACCAGAGCACGGTGGACATCGTCCTGCTCTTCCACGTTCTGCGGCCGCTCAACCTGAAGTTCGTGGCCAAGAAGCCCCTGGCCCGGCTCGTCCCCAACGTGTCTCCGACGGTCCGCATGGCGGGCTTCGGGATCGTGGACCTCGGCCACCCGGTGGCCAACCTGAAAAACCTGCTCCTGTTCGCGCGATCGCTCGAGATCTGGGAGGGATCCCCGGTGCTGTACCCCGAAGGGATCCGCACGCTCGACGGCAGTCTGTCCGCCTTCCAGCCGGCGGGGTTGCGGGTGCTCGCGAAGGAGAGCGGGCTGCCGATCCTGCCGGTGATCGTGGACGGCCTGTGGCACGTTCGGACGATCAGGGAGTTCCCGCGCGGCCTTCCGGGGACGCGCGCCCGCATCCGCATTCTCCCCCCGATCCCGAACGCCGAGGCCGTGGCGGACCTGGACGGTCTGGCGGGGCGCCTCGAGGAGCGGATGCGCGACGAGCTCGGGCGGATGAGGCGCGAGGCCGGCTCTCGCGCGATCCTCTGATGGACGCCGGGCGGACCGCCGCGCAGGTCCGCGCGCCGGCCAGCACGGCGGGCGCCCTCGAGCTCGCTCTGCTCCTCGCGACCGGCTACGCCTACCACCTCTACTACAACCTGGTCGGGCACCTCGCCTCGCTCCGAGGGCTCGACTTCGGCCCGCGCCTGCTCACCCCGCTGGACCGGGCGGTTCCGTACATGCCGTTCTGGGTCCACTTCTACCAGCTCGCCTACCTCGTCCCGCTCGCCGTCATGGCGGTCCTCGTCCGGAGGCTGCGCCTCGACCTGCCCCGCTTCCGTCGGATCGTGCTCGCGTTCCTGGCGATGCTGACGGTCCATTACGTGCTCTACCTCCTCGTGCCCACGAGCGCCCGTTGCCTGCGGCTGCCGGAGGAGGCCCTGGGGGAGGGCCTGCACGGCCAGCTCGTCCGCTACCAGTACCACCTCGCGACGGTCTGGTGCGCGTGGCCTTCGTTCCACGTGGCGGCCAGCTGGTACTGGCTCCGCCTCCTGTTCCGCTACTGCACGGTCTCCCCCTGGATCTATCTGGTCTGGTTCGCCGGAATGTGCGTCGGGACCGTGGCGATCAAGATCCACTACGCGCTGGACGGGCTGACGGCGGCCCTGGTGGCCGAGGCCTCCTACCGGGCCGTCTACCTGCGCCTGGAAGCGTCGGGGGCGTGCGCGTGGGGCTCGCGCGGGCCGCGGCTGCGCCTCCTCCTCTACGCGGCGGCGGTGGCGGCCCTGCTCGGAGGCCTGCCCCTGGCGATGCGGGCCTCAGGTTTCGTCGGCCCCCTGTACACGATCGGCGGCGGTCGGTGAGGCCGTCCCCTGCGCGACCGACTGCAGGTACTCCTCGTACATGGCCTCGCACTCGTGCCGGCGGACCTTCCCGCTCGAGGTACGCGGGATCTTCGAGACCAGGAAGACGTCGTGGATCGGCAGGCCGAACTCGCGCAGGAGGTACTGCTTGACGGCCTCCTTGAGCAGCTCCATGTCCTCCGGGTTCATCGTGCGGATGAACTCCTCGAGGCGCTCGCCGAGCCGCTTGAGGAGCCAGGAGCCGGGCTCCGTCGTGAGGAACCGCTTGAGCTCGTCGAACTTCGCGCGGACCCCGGTGGTCATGCTCGTCTCCGGGACGGTCATCACGATGACCTCCTCCCGGCCGGCGATGTTGTAGCCGAACACGTGCGTCTTGCCGCGACGGACGAAGGGGAGCTCCTCGATCTTGGCGGCGATGTCGTGGGCGTAGTAGTTCCTGCCGTTGACGATGATCAGGTCCTTGATCCGGCCGGTCACGAACAGCCGTCCCTCGCGGTCGAGGAGCCCCAGGTCGCCGGTGCGGAGCCAGCCGTCCCGGAACCGCTCCCCGTCGTCCTGGAGCTTCGCGTAGTAGCCGGGGGTC
>JBBIHW010000383.1:0-2890 GCA_037446795.1 Acidobacteriota bacterium | reverse complement strand
TGGACAGGTGGCCGCGCTCAGCCGGGCCCTGGAGTCGGGCGACCTCCCCGCGGTCGCGCTTCCGGACCACGGTCTCGAACCGTCGGCAAAGCCGCGGACCATCGCGCTCGACCGGGGACGGGCGACGGTGGTTTCCTCGGAGCGGGGCGATGACTGGGTCCAGGTCGTCTCGTGGGTGTACGACGACGGTCGCGAGGCGGGAGCGTACGTGCAGACCGTGCTCGGGCTCGCGAGTCCGGACGTGCGTGCGCGCCGACGCGTCAAGGACCCCGAGGGGCGTGCGCCGACGTTCGAGCGCGTCGAGGGGACGCGGGTGTTCCGCTATGTGCTCTCGCCCGATGGGGGGACATCGGGCTTGCGCGCCGTGCCGCGCGCCGGCGGGGCGCTCCCTTCCGAGATCCTGGGCCTCGCCGGCGTCCCTCGGGGCCCTCGGGACCGACGCTCGGGAGGGACGATTCCGGCGGATCTGGTCCTTCTCGAGGTTCGGCCCGGGCCGGGGGCGGCGCCCCCTGCGGCTCGGGGAGCTGGAGAGGCGGCCGCAGCGATCGGCTCCGATGACTCCGAGCCGCAGGCCGTGACGCTGCGGCTCCGGAAGGCCGGAGAGCCGGATCTCGCGGCGAGCTTCCCGCGGGCCGTGCTGCGGCGTCTGGTCCTCGGCCCGGAGGTGGACCTCGCCGGGGGCCGTCCGCTTCCGGGCCTCGATCCTCCATCGGGCATCCTCGGCGGCAGGAGGGCGCTCATGGTGGCTCTCGGCGGCCCGGACGCCGCGCCGCCGTGGGCAGCGCCCGCGGACCCGGTTCCCGGAGAGGAGGACGGAGCGCGGATCGCAGCGGCCTTGCGCAGGTGGTGGAGCCCCGCGGCGAAAGGGGGCCGGGCCTTTCCAGTGGTCGTGGGAACCGATCCAGCTTCCTCCATCTCGCGCTGGCATGCGGCACCCGCGCTCGGAGGGAAGGCGTTGCTCCTGCTCCCCGAGGACGCGTTCCCGGCCCTCGCGGCGCCGCTGAGGCCGGCGCTCGCGCGCGAGTGGCCGGCGAAGCAGGTCGTCTCCGCTCTTCCTTCGGGGAAGCTCCCCGAGCTCGTCGTCCTCGCCAGCGCCGAGGCCCCGGGCCTCCTCGGCGCGCGCGTGCGGGCTCTGGCACGGCGGGAAGCGATGAGGGGGAAGCTCCTCGCCGTCTACTCGCTGTCGGGCCCGGTGAGGGTGGACCTCCCGGCGCTGGTCCTCGCCGAGGCTCCGATCGCCGGGCTCGGTGTCGCCGACTGCTCGCCCGTGGACTGGAAGGACGCTCCTGCCGCGCTCGGCGCCCTCGGCCGGGCGCTCGGCTCGAAGCCCTCCCGCCCGCGCCGCGCCGAGGAGCTTCCCGGTCCCTTCGTCTGGTACTGGTGAGCGCTCGCGTTCGGGGTGGCCGCCTGCGGCCCGGACGCCCGCCGCATCAGCAGGGGTGCCGGGTCCCCAGGGTCGGGTCCCTCGATCTCTGCCGTCTCCGTTCCCGTCTCGGAGGCGCCGGTGCGGGTCGGGCTCGCCGGCTTCAGTCCTCCCGCAGGAGGGGATGCGCGAGGCAGTGGGGGCCCCCGCGCGCCCTCGAGATCTCGTTGCTGTCGAGAAGGATCAGGGCGCGCCCGCCGCGGTCCAGGTCCACCTCGTCCCGCCCGAGCAGGAGGTCCTCGGCCCGGATCGCGCGGAAGCCGTGCCGGGCGAGCTCCTCGGCCGTCGCGCGGTTGCGATCGTAGAGGACGACGACTCCCGGGGCGACCGCGAACGCGTTCGCGCCATCCGTCCACTGCTCGCGCTGCTGCACGATCGGGTCGGCCCCACCGCACGGGATCGGTTCGAGATCCGCGCCGCGCCGCCGCAGGGCCGGCAGCAGGCCTTCCACTTCGACGAACTCCCCCCGCCGGGCATGGAGATCCCTCTCGTGGACTGCGGCCACCTCGGCTCCAGGCCCGAGGATCACTTGTGGATAGACCAGGCAGGCGTCGCGGTCCACGGGAAGGAACACCGTGTCGAGGTGCATGTACGCGCGGCGACGGGGAAGCAGGACGGCGAACACCCAGCGCGGGGCCCCATCTCGCCGCTCGAGCGCCCGGCAGAGGGACTCGATTGCCGCTCGGCTCGTCCTCTCCGACTGGCCGACGACGAGCACGTCGCCGGAGAGCACGACGAGGTCGCCCCCCTCGAGAGTCTCCTCCGCCGCAGCCGCCGCCGAGGCGTCGTGGAGGATCGGGACGCCGCGGAAGGCGGGATGGAACCGGAAGACCGCCCTTGACAGCAGCGTCTCGCGCCTGCGGGCGGGCGCGGCCATGGAGGCGATGACGACGCCATCGCCCACGATCGCCTGCGGGTCGCGCTGGAAGCACCAGTTGGGAAGAGGGGGGATCGAGAACAGGGCGTTTGGCTCGACCGCGGCGCGCCCGGTGTCGGTGCGGCGCATTCCGTGCACGAGCGCCGCCGCGAGCTCCCGTGGCGGGAGCGCTTCGAGGTTCGCGACGACGGGCTCCGGCAGCTCCGCCTGCAAGGCGCCGAGCAGGAACGTTCGGGCGCTCGGCTCTCGAAGCGTTTCCTCGAGGAGGGCCCGGGCCTCGAGCACGCGCACCCCGAGAAGCTGGAGCACGCGCCGGAACCGCGCGTGCTCCTCCCTCGCGCGCTCGCCGAACAGGATGTCCTCGAACAGCAGCTCGTCCATCATCGAGGGGACCATCAGGTCCACCTCCGCTCCGGGCTCGTGCATGAGGACTTCGCGGAGCCTGCCGACCTCGGAGCGAACCCGGATCACCTCGGCCTCCCCAGTTCACTCGCGCCCGACGCGCGGTGCCCCCGCTGCGCTCGCCCGCGGCGATCCTAGCCTGGAAAATTCACGAAAAAGCTGGACACACAAAAGCCTCCGTGTGGTAA
>JBBIHW010000382.1:0-2892 GCA_037446795.1 Acidobacteriota bacterium | reverse complement strand
GCCGCCCGGGGGGCCGTCCCCCTGCCCCGCGCCGTGCTCGTGCAGCTGTACGTGCGGCTGCGCCGGGACCCGGACGAGGAGGTCCGCCGCGAGGCCCAGGCGAGCCTCGAGGCCGCGGGCAGCGCGGCGCTCGAGGAGGCCCTCGAGGACGCCTCCTGCCCGCCCGACGTCCTGGCCGAGCTGGCTCCGCTCTGCACGCGCGAGGAGGAGCTCGCGGAGCGGCTCGCGTTCCATCCGAACGTCCCGGCGGACGCGCTCGCCACGCTCGCCTCCGCGGGCAACGCCGCGGTGCTCGACCTCGTCCTCACGAACCAGCAGAAGCTGCTGTCCGCCCCGGGCCTTCTCGACCGGCTGAGCGCGAACCCCGCCCTGCGGCCCGACCAGCGCGTGCGGATCCTCGACCTCCTCGACCGGTTCTTCCCGACCTCCGGCATCGAGTCCGCGCAGGCGCCGGCCGCGCTCCAGGAGAACCCCGAGGAGGTGGCGCGCCTGCTCGAGGTGGATGTGGGCGAGCTCGTGGCCAGCAGCGAGATCCTCGGCGCCGAGGAACTCGAGCAGGCCGAGGACCCCGCGATCCGCAGCGCCTACCTGAGGATCCTTACGCTGAACGCCGCCCAGAAGGCCCTGCTGGCCATGCGCGGCGGGCGCGAGGAGCGCATGATCCTGATCCGGGACACGAACAAGGTCGTCGCCCTGGCGGTCCTCCGGAACCCGCGCCTCACCGAGCAGGACGTCACCGCGTTCGCCGCCATGCGCAACGTCAACGAGGAGGTCCTCCGGGCGATCGGGGCGAACCGGGAGTGGTCGAAGAGCTACGCGGTCGTCTCCTGCCTCGTGCACAACCCGCGTACGCCCCCGGGGATCTCCACCAACTTCATCCCGCGCCTCGTCAACCGCGACCTGAAGCTCCTCTTGAACGACAAGAACGTCCCGGAGCTGGTCCGCAGGATGGCGAAGCGGACCTTCGAGCTGCGAACGCAAAAGACCGAGCCCGTGACCGCGAAACGAAGGCACTGACCGAATCGGGGGCCTGCCCATGCACCTGCTCAAGGAGATCCGGAACCTGATGGGGAACTACTTCGTCAAGTCCGGGATCTACCATTACCATCGCGGCGAGCTGAAGCAGGCGGCGGAGTTCTTCCGGAAGGCGCTTCGCGACGACGCGACCCTGACGGAGGGCGACCGGAGGACCGCGCTCTATTACCTCACGGAGACCTACGTGACCTCGGCCGAGCGTTTCGAGAAGAAGGGAGACCTCGAGTCCGCGTCCCGCGAGCTGGCGCGAGCGGCGGGGGTGAGCCCGGACTATCCGGACATCCGGTACCGGCTCGGACAGGTGCTCGAGAAGCTCGACCGGCCCGACGAGGCGATCGAGGAGTACCGGCGGGCCGTAGCCTGCAACGAGCGGTACGTGGCCGCCCGGACGGCCCTCGCGTTCGCGCTGCTGCGGGCCGGGCGGGACGAGGAGGCAGCGGCCGCCTTCTCGGACGTGTTCGAGCTGAGGGTTCGCCTGATCCGGGAGCCGTACGAGCGAGGGTTGCAGCGCCTGCGGGAGGGGATGAAGGGGGAAGCGCTCGAGTTCCTGCACGAGGCGTTCCTGAAGGCGCCGCAGCGCTTCCAGGAGTGCTACCGCGGGGGGCTCGACCGCCTGAAGGCCGAGGATCACGAGAAGGCGCTCGAGCTGTTCGACCAGGCGATCGCGCTCCAGCCCAAGTACGCCGACCTGCACAACTGCCGTGGCATCGCGCTCGCCGAGCTCGGCCGGATCGAGGAGGCGATCGCGGCGTTCCGCCGCTCGATCGCGGTCAACCCCGACTACACGGTGGCCCGCCTCAACCTCGCCTTCGCCCTGCTCCGGGCGGCCCAGTTCAAGGAGGCGGAAGCGCAGCTCGAGGCCCTCGTCGAGCAGGACCCGACCCAGAGCGCGGCCGCCGCCAAGCTCGAGGAGCTGCGGACCGGACGGCCCGCCGACGCGCGGCGCCTCGGGCGCGGGAGCGGACGGTGAGGCTCCTCTGCCACGGCCTGAGCGACACCGGCCTCCGGCGCGAGAGCAACGAGGACGCGTTCCTGATCGAGCCGGAGACCGGCCTGTTCGCCGTCGCGGACGGGATGGGGGGCCACGCGGCGGGCGAGGTGGCGGCACAGCTCGCCACCGACGCGCTGCGCGAGGCGTTCCTGCGTGCCGCCGCGAGCGAGGCCCGAGAGCCCGGCGATCGCCTGCAATCCGCGGTGCTCGAGGCGAACCGCAGGATCTGCGACTCGATCGCCGAGCACGAGGAGCGGCGCGGCATGGGGACCACGCTCGTGGCCGCGCTCGTCGCGAATCGCCGAGCGGTGATCGCCCACGTCGGCGACAGCCGCGCCTACCTCCTTCGCGGCGAAATCCTCCACCGGCTGACCACGGACCATTCCTGGGTGCTCGAGCAGGTCCGGATGGGGCTCCTGACCGAGGAGGCCGCCGAACGGCACCCGATGAGGAACATCGTCACCCGCGCCCTGGGAAGCCGCGCGATGGCGGGCCCCGAACTGAGCGAGGTGCGGCTCGAGCCGGGGGACATCCTGCTGCTGTGCTCCGACGGGCTGAACACGATGGTCGGCGACGCCGAGATCCGGGGGATCCTGCTCGCGCACGCCCGGGATCCCGCCGGGGCGTGCCGGGCCCTCGTGGCGGCGGCCAACGGGCGGGGCGGAGAGGACAACACGACCGTCGTCGTTGTCCGCTGCGTCGAGGAGGGCGCCGGGGCGAGATAACCCTCGCCATCGCAAGGAGTTCGCTTGACGGTGCGGCCCGCTCCCTCTATATTCAGGCGGTCCCGGTGAAGCTCGGGAGACACACGTGAGACCGGTCGAATCGAGCTTGGCGATCGGGCGGGCCCGCGGGGCCTTTCTCAT
>JBBIHW010000381.1:0-2894 GCA_037446795.1 Acidobacteriota bacterium | reverse complement strand
CAACATAGCACGCGGGCGGGCGGGATCGCGTGGCTCGAGGGCGGCGCGCGTCGCGAACTTCCCGGGCGCTCCCGGAGGGAGCGGGGCGCTGGCTCCTGATCGCCCTCGGCTGGGCGGCCGCCTCGCGGGCCGCTTACTTCTTCCTTTACTCGAAAGACCCGCTCTACGGCCACCTCCTCCACGACGCCAAGCGATACCACGAGTGGGCCGCCGCGTGGGCCGAGGGGAACAGATTCGAGGAGGGGCCGTTCTACCAGGCGCCGCTCTACCCGTGGCTCCTCTCCCTCGTCTATCGCGTCGTCGGACCGATCCCCGCCGCCGCCTACGGCCTCCAGCTCATCGGCGGGTGCGCGACCGTTGTCCTCGTCCACCGCGTCGGGGGCAGGATCGGAGGTGCGAGGGCGGGCGCCCTCGCCGCCGCGCTCGCCGCCCTCTACGGGACGCTGCTCTTCTACGAGACGAAGCTCCTGCCCGCCTCGCTCGCCGTGTTCCTCTCCGCCCTCCTCGTGGATCGCCTCCAGGTGGCCGACGCGTCGCGCAGCCCGGTCGTGTTCCTGCCTGCGGGGCTCGTCCTCGGACTCGCCTCCCTGACCAACCCGTCGTCGCTGCTGGCGCTGCCGCTCGCCCTCGCGTGGATCGCCGCGGAGCGAGCGCGCAGCGGAGGCCAAAGGCTTCGCCGGGCGGGGTGGCTCGTCGCCGGCTCGCTGGCGGCGATCGTGCCCGCGAGCGCGAGCAACTACAGGGCTTCGGGCGAACTCGTCCTCGTCTCGGCGAACGGCGGCGTGACCTTCTACCAGGGAAACCACGCCGGCGCGAGGGGCGTGTTCGCGGCGCCCGAAGGCTTCTCGGGGTCCATCTTCACGCAGCGCGAAGAGAGCCACGCACTCGCCGAGAGGGAGTCCGGCCGGCCGCTGCGGGACGGCGAGGTCTCGTCCTTCTGGTTCCGGAAGGGACTGCGCTTCGCGATCGAGCAGCCGGCGGCCTGGCTGGCCCTCGAGGCGCGGAAGCTGCTCCTGGCGGTCTCGAGCGTCGAGCTGCCGCTCGAGTACCACCCGAGGCTCGACGGGAATCCCGCCCGCTGGCTCGCTCCCGCGCCCTTCGCGCTCGTCCTCGCTCTCGCGTCCCTGAGGCTCGTGCTCGGGAGGAGGACCTCGAGAGCGGAGGGCCCCGTCTGGATTCTCCTCGGCGCCGTGCTCGGCACGCTCCTTCTCTTCTACGTGTCGAGCCGGTACAGGCTCTCCGCGATGCCGGCCCTCGCCTCGCTGGGAGGATGGGGCGCGGCGATGCTGTGGGAGCGCGGGCGGGCCGCCCCGAGGGCCGTCGCGGTGCCGGGGCTGCTCGCCGCCGCCGTCCTGCTCGGCTCGGCGGGATACGCCCCGCTCGCCCAGAGAGGCCTCCTGTCCGTCCTCGACGCCCGCGGACTGGCCGACCTCGCAGAGGCCCGCCGCGCGGCCGGGTGCACGGAGGAGGCCGTGGCTCTCTACCGTCGCGCCGTCGCGCTGAACCCCCGGGACGCCTATGCGCGCCTCGACCTGTCCAAGGCGCTGCGCGCCGCGGGCGACCTGTCCGCGGCCGAGCGCGAGCTGCGCGAGACCGTGCGCCGCGCGCCCGCGCTCGCCGAGGCACGTTACGACCTCGGCGTCCTCCTGTTCGAGAGCGGCCGCCTCGAAGAGGCGGCGGTGGAGTTCCGCGAGGCCTCCCGGCTCGAGCCAGCCTCAGCCCCGGCGGCCAACAACCTTCTCGGGACGCTCCTGAAGCTCGGGAGCTTGGAGGAGGCGCTCGAGGTCCACCATGAGATGGTCTCCAGGGGGCTTCCGGTGGACCCTCCGCTCGCGGCGTGGGCGAGCGACGCCCGGCGCCGCCTCCGCTCCCCGACCGTCACGAAGCCCGACCTGTAGGACGGGCGTGCGGGACTCGAGCCCTGGGCCAGGGACCTGCGCCCCAGGCGACTCCCGGCTCTCGCCCCGGGCCGCTGCGCGCCGGCGCGCATCGTGGCCAGAATCGGCGTCGTGCCGCGCCTGCACCGCCGCCCACGATCCGCCGCACGAGCCGTGCGGCAGGTCGCGTGCCGAAGATCCCGGACTCCCTCCAGGGACGACTTCGCTCGGTCGTCGCCGCCGCGGCGGACGCGTGGCCCGCGAGCACGGGCGAGCGTCTCGTCTCGCTGGTCTTCTTCGGCTCCGTCGCGCGGGGGCAGGCGCGGGAGTCGTCCGGCACCGGCGTCCTGGTCGCCGCGCAGGGGCTCCCGGGGAGCCTGCCCGCCCGGACTGGCCGACGGCGAGGGAGGGGTTATGCTTTCGTGCCAATGCCCTACGCCGCAGATGACAGGGAAAACCGCGTTATCGCGAGTTCGCTCCGTGCTCGATTTCGCGCTCGCTTGGAGGATCAAGCCAGGAGGAAGCATTGGAGCTTGCCCCCTGGGGGTACCTGCGTTCGGTGCCGGGTGCTTCCTCTTCACGGCGGTCCTCACGGCGGCCGCAACCGCGCTCAACGTAGTCAGCGGTTCGGGCAAGTGGGCGGTGGGAATCAGCACCATTCTCACGGCAGCGGCTTGTGTCGCCTTCATCGTCGAGCGAAAGCGCGTCGCCATGCTTGCAGCCATGCTGCTGTTCGTCGCGCCGCAGGTCGGGGCACGAGAGGACTTCTCTGTCCCCCTGACCTACGCGTCAGAGGTCACCGGGCTCGTCTACCAGTACGCCACCAACACTGGGGATCCGAGCGGCAGGCTCCTGCGCTACGCCATCCCGACGTCGCACGGACAGCTCCGCGGAATCATGACCTACGATTCCGCCGGGGAGCCCATCCGCGACGACACCTGGCTGCACGAGAGTGGCCAGAGGGTGGTTCTGGACCTCTCTTCGACCCCGGACCCGGACATCTACGCCGTGCAGTTC
>JBBIHW010000380.1:0-2900 GCA_037446795.1 Acidobacteriota bacterium | reverse complement strand
AGGAACCGCGGGTTGTGGATCAGGTAGCGGCGCCAGAGCCGGCGCGGCTCGGTCGCCAGGCGGAACGCCCACTCCAGGCCGGCGTCCTGCATCCAGCGCGGGGCCTTCGGCTTGGCGCCGGCGAGGAAGTCGAAGGCGGCGCCCACCCCGAGCATCACGGCCGGCACCCGGCCGCGCTGGGCGGCCATCCAGCGCTCCTGCTTGGGACACCCGAGCCCGACGAAGACCACGCGCGCGCCGGAGGCGGCGATCGCCTCGGCCTCCTCGGCCAGGCGCTCCTCGGTGGGCTCGCCGAAGGGCGGGCTCGCGGCGTAGGCGACCTCCAGGCGCGGGTACGCGCGGCGGACCCAGGCGAGGAGGGACTCCAGCACCTCGGGGCGCCCGCCGTGGAAGCCGACCGGCACGCCCGCCGCCTCGGCGCCCGCGAGCACGACCGGGGTGAGGTCGGGCCCGTAGACCCTGGTCGCCCACGGCACCCCGAGCAGCCGCAGCCCCCACACGAGCGGCATGCCGTCGGAGGTGACGAGGTCGGCGCCGTTCACGACGGCCCGGTAGGTCGGGTCGTCGTGGGCGAGCATCACCATGTGGACGGTCGCCACGCAGACGTACCGGGACTCGCCGCGGGCGGCCCAGTCCAGGATCTCCGCCGCCGCCGCCGGGTAGGTCGTGGCATCGACCCGGGTGCCCAGGATCTCCCGGCTCGTCGCGGGGGCCACGAGCTGGGCGCTCACCGGGCCCCCTCCCCCCGCAGGACCACGACCACCGTGCGGAGCAGGATCTCGAGGTCCAGCCAGAGCGACCAGTTCTCGATGTAGAAGGCGTCCATCCGCAGGGCCTCGGGGGTGTCGAGGTCGGCGCGCCCCTGGACCTGCCACCACCCGGTCAGGCCGGCCCGCACCTCGTGGCGCGCCGCGAGGAGCGCGTGGTTGGCGCGCACCTGCTCGATCGGCAGCGGCCGCGGGCCGACCAGGCTCATGTCGCCCTTCAGGACGTTCCACAGCTGGGGCAGCTCGTCCAGGCTCGTGCGACGCAGCCAGCGGCCCACCCGCGTGATGGTCGGGTCCTCGGGGGCGACCTTGAAGAAGGGGGCGGAGGGGTCGTGCCCGAGGCTGCGGAGCACCGCCTCGGCGTCCCGCCGCATCGTGCGGAACTTCAGCATCGTGAAGGGCCGACCGCCGCGCGTGGCCCGCACCTGCCGGTACAGGACCGGGCCGGGCGAGTCCAGCTTGACCGCGAGCGCGATCGCGGTGAAGAGCGGCGAGAGCAGGACGAGCGCGAGGGTAGAGAGCACGACGTCGGCGAGGCGCTTCAGCGCGGCCTGCGGTCCGCTGAGCCGCACCGGCGGCACGACGAGCGAGACCGGCCCGCCCTCGCGCTCGATCGGCTGGAGCGTCACGCGCGTCGCGTAGACCCCCGGCAGGTTGGCCGTCACGCGCAGCTCGAGGCCGCGGCGCCGGGCCGCCCGGATGAGCGCGAGCATCTGCTCCTCGGAGACGGACGAGGCCGCGACGAACAGGCAGTCGGCGTCCACGGCCACCGCTCCGTCGCAGATCGCCTCGACGTCCCCGAGCCGCGGCAGCCCGTCCAGGCGCGGGTCGCCGACCCCCGTCCAGACGAAGCCGACGGGCTGGAAGCTCGCGGAGCCCGCGAGCTGCCGCGAGAGCTGCTCCCCCTCGGCGTTCGTGCCCACGATCGCGGCCCGCATCCGCAGCAACCCGCGGGACCGGGCCCGCTCCACCCCGCGGCGCCAGGCGAGGTGATGGGCGAGGAGCAGCGCGGTCCCGAGCAGCCACGAGATCCCGAGCCAGCCGCGGCTCAGCGCGGTCTGCCACCAGAAGGCGGCGGTCCAGACCAGGACCACGGCGGTCGAGACCGCGCCGACGACGCGGCGGATCTCCTCGGCGACGCTCAGCCGGTGGGGGTGCCGGAGCCCCCAGGCCGCCGCCACGAGCACCCAGGCCGGGCCCGCGATGGCGATGGCGAGGAGCTCCGGCGCCGGTGGCCAGGTTGGGCCCCATCGGATGACGTGGGCGAGCGCGAGCGACGCGGGGAACAGGAGCGCGTCACCGGCGAGCAGCGCGAGGCCGACCCGACCGAGGGCACGCCGAGGCCCGGACGCCGGAGGGACGTCCACCCCGACCCCCTCGAGCGGGGGTCCGGCGACCCGCGTGAGACCCGACACCGAAGCAGCCGTTCGCCCAGAGCGCGACTAGCGGACGCGGATCCGCAGCGACGTGCTGGAGGCTTCGCAGATGTACGTGTCCGGGTGCACGACCTTCAGGGTCTTGCCCGGGAACCGCACGCGGTAGCGGGCGGTGTTCCAGACCCGGATGTCGAAGGCGTAGCGCCCCCGTCGACCGGTCGTCGTGGTCCGGATCACGCCCTTGCCGACCTTGATGAGCTGGATCGTGGAGTTGCGCACGCACGTCCGCTTCGGCGAGCTCAGCTTGCCGAAGATGTGGACGGACGTGCCGGGCTCGACCGTCCCGGTCGGGGAACGGTCCGCGGTGATCGAGGTCGGGTACGCGATGATCAGTGCCTCGGCGGGCGCGGGCAACGCCAGCGTGGCGGCCGCGACCAGGGCGATGACGGCGCGAGAGGCGCGGCGCAACGGAACCTCCTTTCGATCCACCCGCCTATCGTTCCGGAGGGACACAGGCAAGTCAACCCCTAAACGGCGTAACTCCGCGTAACGACCCCGGTTACCCGCTCGCGGTCCCGTCCAGCCCTCTCGCGGGCCCTCCCTCAACGGGGGTACCGTAGCGAGCCGTGGCACGCCTGCGCACCCTCCTCCGCCGGCTGCGCGTCCGGCTTCCCGGACCGTCGCGTCACCGGCGCCGGCGGCGGCTCCGGCGGGCGCTCGGGCTCGCGGCCCTGGTCGGCCTCGCGCTCGCCGTGGA
>JBBIHW010000379.1:247-2908 GCA_037446795.1 Acidobacteriota bacterium | reverse complement strand
CGGGCGCGCGCGCCTCGGCTCTCGCCGGCGCGACCGCCCGGCCAGCGACCTTCGGACACGTGGCGGCCCGAGGTAGAGCGGCGCCACATCGAGCGGGACCAGGCGGAGCAGGAGCGGACCCCCGCGGCCCGCGGCGAGCGACCCGCGGAAAAGCAGCGACTGAAGCACGACAGCCGGCCCGGGGCTGCGAAGGCCGGGAGCGCCGAGCCGGGTTCCGCGGCGCAGCCGCAGGCCAGCCCCGAGACGGAGAAGAGCGAAACGAGCGCAGGCGAGGAGCAGGTCGAGAAGAAGCCGAAGCCTGCAAAGCGGCACGGACGGAAGGGAGGCGAGAGCGACGACGCCGATTGAGGGACCGACGCGGGGCGCAGTCCGCCGCTCGGGTTCGAGGCCGACTTGCGCGGCCCGCCCTCGGGGACGATACTCCGCTCCGACCCGAGCCCAGCGGACCGGTTACGTGGACACATCGGCCGTCGTCCCGGACACCCCCGCGAGGGACGAGGCAGCGACGGGCCGAACGACTCGGCGGCGCCCCGCGGCCGACCGTTCGTGAACCCGGCAAGGAGGGAGGCTGCGACGCATGGCTTGGATCGGGCAGAAGACGGATCCCCAACCCACCCCCCACGCCCCGCCGGCACCCGGCTCGGGCCGGCAGGTCGTCCCGCCTTCACCCCCCATGGAGAGCCGTTCCAGAACGGAGATGACCACGGTGGCCAATATCGGGAAGTCGCTTCAGATCAAGGGAGAGGTCAGCGGAGACGAGGACCTCACGGTCGAGGGCAAGGTCGAAGGGAAGATCACGCTGAACGGCCATAGCGTGACCATCGGTCCGAATGGTCGCGTGATGGCCGAGGTCCGGGCGAGGTCCGTCGTCGTGGGCGGTCAGCTGAGGGGCAACGTCACCGCGGATGACAAGGTGGAGATCCTAGCCACGGGAACTGTCCTGGGCGACGTCCGGGCCCCGCGGGTCGTCCTGGCCGATGGCGCCCACTTCAAGGGGACCATAGACATGGAAACCAGGTCGGGCGATGGGGGCCGCGCTGCTGCGACCGTCTCGGGCGGGGCCTCCAGGTCCGCTGGCGCTCCCCCCAGCCAAGCGCCCGTGCCCGTGACCGCCGCGAAGCCGTAGAGGCCCGTCGAGCGCGGGCTTGCGGGGCGGGACGATACCCGGGACCCGCGCCGACGGCGGGGCCCGGCTCGAACTCGACGAGCGCGCCCGCGTCGCTGTCCGGACGGAAGTCGTCCCCGGCGCCCTGCGGGCTACGCCATCCTCACCCAGCGGATCAGCGTCGCGAGGTTCGGCGGCTTGCCGTACATCAAGAGGCCGACCCGGAACACCTTCGCCGCGAACCACAGGGCCCCGTAGACCGAGGCCGCGCCGATGGCGATGGACAGCCACACCTGCCAGGCGGGAGGGGGCGTGCTGGAGGCCATCCGGAGCAGCATCGCGAATCCGTTCACCGGCGGGGTGAGGCTCAAGACCACGGCAAGGACCGAGTTCGGGTTCCGCGTGATCGGGAACCAAAGGAACCACGGGATCATCATGACGAGCATCACCGGAGTGAGCAGCGTCTGGGCCTCGCGCATCTCGTTGACCGCGGCACCGATGGCCGCCATGAGGGCGCCCATGACGAAGTACGTGATCAGGAAGAATACGACCAGGTAGACGAGCAGAACCGGGTCCAGCAGGCCGAGCAGCGCGAACGCGAACAGCCCGAGCATGCCCGCCCCCGCGTAGAGAACGAGAATCAGAAGCCCCACGCACATCTGGCCCAGGATCTTCCCCGTCATGAGCTCCATCGGGGACACCGCGGACAGCAGCACCTCGACGACCCGGTTCGACTTCTCCTCGACCGTCGTCGCGAGCAGTGACTGGCCCCCGCTCAGGACGGACATCAGCACCAGCAGGGCGAGCCCCATGGGCAGGAAGACGTTCAACTCCGTCGCGAACGCCTTCTCGCCCTGCGCCGTCACGGTGGTGGTGCGCACCCGGGGGACGCGCGTGAGGGACTCGATGAGGTCCCGGTCCATGCCCACCCGCTCGACCCGCGCGTCCACGATCGCGTCCCGCAGCCCGGCCCGGATCTCGCTCTCCACCCGCTCGTCCATCTTGGCGCGGACGTAGAGGTCGTAGGAGCCGTAGTCTTTCTTGTCCTGCTCCCGCTCGACGGCGTCGCGATGGACGACCACGAGGGCGAGCCGGCGCCCGTGGCCGGGCTCGTCGCCGGCCTTCGATTCCCGGAGCAGGGCCTTCTCGCGATCGAGGTCGGCCGCGGGACCGAGCGCGAGGACGGTCAGCCGCGGCACGCTGCCGAGCGCCTGCTCGAGCGCCTCGCGCGCCTTCGGGTCCGACAGCGCCGTCCCCGCGAGCTTCCGGACCGCCTCGGGCGTCTCCTCGAGCCCCTCGCGCAGCGTGCGGTCGTGCCGCCGGGCGATCGCCTCCGGAGCGAGGTAGCTGCCGAGCCGCTCGGCGATCTCGCCGGTCGGATCCACGATGGCGATCTCGCCGCTGACGGCCGGAGGCTTGCGCGTGACGAGCGAGGGCAGGATGAGCAGCATGACGCCGCCGACGAGAGGGGGCACGAGCAGGCCGATGACGAACCCCTTGGTGGCGACGGTGGCGACGAACTCCGCCCAGACGGCCAGCGGGGCCGGCAGCTTGAA
>JBBIHW010000379.1:0-222 GCA_037446795.1 Acidobacteriota bacterium | reverse complement strand
GGCCCTGCCGCCTCCTCGCCGAGGGCCTTTCGCAGCCGCGCCGCCTCCTCCGCCGCCGCTCCGGCGACGATCTCGACGAATACGTCCTCGAGCGTCGGCCGCCGCAGCTCGACCCGCGCCACGGGGATCGCGGCGGCCACCTCGCGGATCGCGCGCGCGGCGTCCCAGCCGGGCTCGAGCGCGACCTCGTAGCCGGCGCCGTCGCGGCTCACCTCCCGCACG
>JBBIHW010000378.1:0-2920 GCA_037446795.1 Acidobacteriota bacterium | reverse complement strand
GCGGGGGCCGGCCGCTCACCCTCACGACCCGCTGCGAGGCGCCGGCGGGCGCCGGCCTCGGAGGCTCCTCCGCGCTCGCCATCGCCGCGGCGGGGGCGCTCGCGCGCTGGACGGGAGCGAGGTTCCGCCGCGACGCGCTGTTGCGCTGGGTGATGAACCTCGAGACCGCGGAGCTGCGCGTGCCCACGGGCAATCAGGACTACCTCGCCGCGATTCACGGAGGCCTGGCCGCCTACCGCCACCTCCCCTCGGGTACGGTGCGCGAGCCGATCCCGCTGCCGGCGGGGCTCGAGGAGCGCCTCGTCCTCGCCTACACCGGCGAGCCCCGCAAGAGCGGCTTCAGCAACTGGGAGATGTTCCGTCGCCTCGTGGACGGCGAGCGCGCAACCGTCGAGCGGCTCGAGGAGATCGGTCGCATCGCGCGCAGGCTCGCGGCTGCGCTTCGTGCCGGATCGCTCGACGAAGCCGGCCGGTTGCTGAACGAGGAGGGGAGGCTGCGGTTCGGCCTCGCGCCCGCCGTGTCCACGCCCGCCCTCGCTCGCGCGACGGAGGCGGCGCGGCGTGCGGGGGCGCTCGGGGTCAAGGTGTGCGGCGCGGGCGGGGGCGGCTGCCTCCTGGCCTTCGCGAGGCAGGGGCGAAGAGACCTGGTGGCGCGGGCCATGGAGGAGGTCGGGGCTACGCTGCTGCCGTTCAGGGCGGCGAGGTCCGGCCTTCAGGTCAGCGCACAGTGACCGGGATCCGGACCTCGGTCTTGACCGGCGCGCAGTAGCCGCTCGCGGTGACGCAGTAGGCGTAGCTGACGCGCGCCGTGAGCTCGCGCCGGCCCCTTCCGACCGCGGAATCGAGCTTCAGGTCCAGCCGGATCGGGTCGAGCTTGTCGAAGTAGTTCGAGGCGAGACCGTCGGGAGGGGGAGGACCGTCGGAGCCGAGGGCCTTCGACGCGGGCGAGGCGAGCCCCTCCTGGGCGGGGACCTCGATGCGGATCTTCGGGTACCGGGTGAGCTTGATTCCCGCCGACGGGGTCAGCTCGAACATCGCGACCAGCTCTCCACCGGGGGCGACCGTCTCCGGGCTCACGGACACCCGCAGCCGGACCGGGTCGCTCCCGGCCCTCGTGGCGGCGATCGGGCCCGCAGCGACGAGGGGACCGAGCGCGGCGAAGCCCGCCAGGACCGCCAGCTCGTGGATCACGGCGCGGATTCTACGGGCGCCACGGCCGGCGGGCAACCGGGCGCGAGGAGGAAACAGCCGCCCTTCTTGCGGTCCTTGCCGATCGGTCCGCACGACCGCCCGCGAGCGCTCTCGAACAGGTTGCCCCGGCCTCCCTCCCGGGGTACACTTCCGCCCGATGGCGAGGGGGCCTGCGGAGGGTGAGGTGGTGAAGCGCGGGGCGGCGGTCGCGAGTTGGGCAGGGCTGCTCTTCCTCAGCGCCGGCCTTGCGCGGGCCGACGAGGTCATCTACCTGACCAACGGCTCCGCGATGCGGGCGATGAGTCACGAGGTCCAAGGCGCCACGATTCGGGTCGTCGTCGGGCCGAACGCGAGCATCTCCTTCGCGGCGCACCTCGTCGAGAAGATCGAGCGGGGCGGAGCGCGCGTCTACCCGGCTCCCGATCCCGGCGCCACCAACCGGGTCGCCTCGACCGAGGGCGCGGGGCCGCTGACCCGACACGAGATGAGCTACCCCGTTGACGGGCGTGCCAACGTCCCGGCGCGCTTCCGCAGCCGGTCGTCCCGCCGCAGCCAGTGGATGGACCCGCTCGAGCAGGCGAAACAGGCCCAGGAAGGAGCCGGCATCGGGCCGGGCACTTCCGCTCCGGGCCCCGCCGGCCGGTTCGTGCGCGCGATGGCACCGCGGCCGGGAGAGGGGAACTCGGCTCCCATCGGCGCGCAGCAGTTCGGAAGCCATTACGTCCTGGACGCGTCGCCAGGTCCGCGGTCCCGCTCCGCGAGCAGCCCCATCGTCTCGATCCAGCCCCTCGCGGCCGTCGCCCCCACCGGGTCCGGATCGAGCGAGTCGGGCGGCGATTCGCCGGATGGATCCTCGAACGAGGCCGGGCCCGGCGGGGACCAGGCCTCCGACGCCCCGGGGGACGGTTCCGCCGATCCAGAGTGACGGGCCGGACTCCGCGCGGCGGCCCGTGAGCGTGGTCATCGGCCTGACCGGCCCGAACGCGGCGGGCAAGAGCGAGGCAGCGTCTCGTCTCGCGGCGCTCGGCTTCCGAATCCACTCGCTGTCCGACGTCGTGCGGGAGGAGGCGGCGGCGCGCGGGCTTCCGCCCGAGCGCAAGAACCTGATCCGGATCGGCAACGAGCTGCGCGAGCGGCACGGTCCTGGCGTGCTCGCGGAGCGGATCCTTCCCCGGCTCGGCGGGCGGGACGTCGTGGACTCGATCCGGAGCCCGGAGGAGGTCGCCGTCCTCCGGCGGCTGCCGGGGTTCGTTCTCGTGGGCATCCGCGCCGACGTCCGGACTCGGTTCGAGAGGGGGCTCGCCCGCGGCCGCCCGGGAGACCCGGGCACGCTCGAGGAGTTCCTCGCCCGCGAGCGGGAGGAGAACCTCGAGGAGCCCAACCGCCAGCAGCTCGACGCCACGCTCTCGCTCGCGGACGTGATCGTGGACAACGATGGAACGCTCGCGGACCTCCATCGGGCGCTCGATCGCATCCTCGGCTCCGTGGCCTCGGCGCGTTGACGCCTGGCGGACCCCTCCGATAGATTGAGCCGGCTTTCGAGGGCCGGGTCTGCGGCGACTCTCGGCGCGTCCCGTGCCGTCCGGGCAGAGGCGGGGCGCGGAAGGGCGCAGGCCGCGGAGGCCCGCCCCCCTCACTGCGCGCGGGGAGAGTTCGATGCGAGTCCAGATCGTCCTCGGCGACGTTTCCCGCCTCAAGGCGGACGTCACCGCCTGCTTCGCGTTCGAAG
>JBBIHW010000377.1:0-2932 GCA_037446795.1 Acidobacteriota bacterium | reverse complement strand
GCGCTCGAGCGCGGTGTCGGGCCCGGGCTCGGTGGCGGGGGCGGCCGAGGATGCGGGCACGAAGGCGCGTCCCTCCACCTCGAGCCCGGCGAGCTCGAACCCGCCCGCCCGCGCGCGACGGAGGTGGCCCGGAAGCAGTGTCTCGAGCCGCTTGCCGGGCGATGGCGCGTCGAGCGAGAAGGAGGCCACCCCGAAGCGGCCCGACGCGAGCTCCGGTGCCGTGCACGCGACGAGGCTCGTGCGCACGCCCTCGACCAGGATCCTCCAGCGGGGGGATCGCTCGCGAGGCGCGGGGCACGGCTGCGCGGGGCTGCCCTCCCAGTCGAGGAGCTCGCCCCGGGCGTTCGCGACCCCGATGCCGTCGAGCCTCGCACCGAGCCTTCCCGAGTGGGCCCCGGCCGAAGCCGCGAGCGGGTCGCTCGCGAGGGCGGATTCGGCCGCGCGCAGCGCCTCCCGCGCCAGCTCGTCGAAGACCGCGCGGCAGGCCGACGACATTCGGTCGAGCTCGAGCGCGCGCGATCGGGGGTTCGCGGGGGCGGCGCGCCGGGCGGCGAGCTCGCCGGCGGCCAGCACGACCGCCGGGATCGCGAGCAGAATCAGCCAGCGGGTTTGCGGGCGCAGGCGCCCCGCGATCATTCGGCGGTTTCCTTGATCTCCCTCAGCACCCAGCGCTCGCCCTCGGGCTCGAAGGCGAGGTGCATGCGGGTGCCCGCGCGCTGTCCTTCGCGATCCACGACGGCGAGGCGGGCGTGGACGAGGGCGGAGGAGTCGCCCTCGGTTTCGACCCGCAACACCTCGAACGACCGGACGGAACCCGAGGCGAAGAAGTGCCGGAAGAGCGCCTCCACCTGGCCGGACCCGAACGAGCCTTCCTCGGGTCCGAGGCGGGACAGCGAGAGGTAGACGTTGCCGCGCTCGGGGAGGATCGGGCGCAGGGCCGAGGCGCGCCCATCAAGGAGAGCGTCGCCGAACTGCCGCGCCGCCCCCCTCGCCGCGTCGGAAGGCTCGGGGCGCGAGTCGGCGGCCTGCGCGAGGAGGCCGAGCGAGATCGCCCCCACGACGGCCCCGACCGCACACCGGCTCATCTCGCGCCGAGCATAGGGCGCCGCGCCGAAACGTGTCAAATCGCCGGGAGCCTCGCGCCGCGCCGTCGGGGGCCCGGCGCGGCGTCGCCGAGCCGGGCCCTCGACCAGGGGGAGGAGTGCTGGTGGGTCCTGGAGTCCCTTCGAGAGGGCCAGGTCCACTCGGTCGCGATGCCCTTCGACCGGGGAGCCCGGCTGGATCGGGGGAGGGGGTCCCAATCCGTGGTCTTACGCTACGGATCCCGATCCAGCGCCAAGACCGCCGCAGGGGGTCGGATCTCGCCGGACCCCCCGGTCTCCGGACAGCGTTGCCGGCCCCCTGAGCAGCAACGCAGGTGCCACCGCCTGGTCAAGACCTCCCCGCGACGAATTCCGGCTACTTTTTCCAGGTAGAGCCTCTGAGCCGTCCTCTCCGTCCGTGCCGACGAGTGCCGCCGCCCGTTGCAATGTGCGAGCGAAGACACCCGGAGGTTGCAAGCTGCAACGCCCGGATCAGGCCGAGAGACCGAACCGGCGCAGCTTGCGGAACAGGGTCGCGCGATTGATCCCGAGCAGGTGCGCCGCCCGCGCCTTGTTGCCCCCGGCTCGCTCGAGCGCGAGGAGGATCTGCTTCCGCTCGAGCTCCTCGAGCGTCTCGACTGCCCCGGGGGTGGGTTGCGGCGCCGCGGGCTCCGGGAGGTCGCCGTAGGACCGCAGGTCGCGCAGCGTGATGGACGCCCCGCGCGCGAACGCCGACACGCGAAGGATGACATGCTGCAGCTCCCGGACGTTTCCGGGCCAGTGGTGGGACAGCAAGTACCGGAGCGCGTCGGGCTCGATGCTCTTCGGAGGCTGCCCCTCGTCCTCGGCCACGGCGGCCAGGAAGTGCTGGACGAGGAGCGGGATGTCCTCCCTCCGCTCCCGCAGCGGCGGAACGTCGATGCGGGCCACGTGGATCCGGTAGAAGAGGTCCTCCCGGAACTTCCCCTCCCGCACGAGGGCCGACAGGTCCTGGTGCGTCGCCGAGACGATCCGCGTGTCCACGCGGACGGGGCGCTTGCCGCCCACGGGCAGAACTTCTCCGTCCTGCACCGCGCGCAGGAGCTTCGCCTGCATCGCCGGGCCCATCTCCCCGACCTCGTCGAGGAAGAGCGTGCCGCCGTGGGCCAGCTCGAAGTAGCCCGGCTTGTCGCGCACGGCCCCTGTGAAGGCGCCGCGCTTGTAGCCGAACAGCTCGCTCTCGAGCAGCGGCTCCGGCAGCGCGGCGCAGTTGACGGTCAGGAACGGCCCGCCGCTGCGGTCGCTCGTGCGGTGCAACGCCCGCGCGATCAGCTCCTTGCCCGTTCCCGACTCCCCGACGACGAGCACCGGGAGCTTTTTCGGCGCGAGCCGCTCGATCAGGTGGTACACGCGCTGCATCGCGGGGGAGCCGCCCACGAGCTCCTCGAACCGGAACCGCAGGTCGAAGCTGCTGCGGGAGGAAACGAGTTCCTCCCGGGCCGTGGCGAGCGCGGAGCGCTCCGCCTCGAGCGTGCGCTCGAGCCGCGCGTTCAACCGCTCGAGGCGCTCCCGCTGCTGCTCGATCTCGGCCAGCATCCGCGCCGTCCCGATGGCGATCCCCGCCTGTTCCGCGAGGCGCGCGGCGACGTCCAGGTGCTCGGACCGGAGCACGCCCCGGTCCAGCCTGCTGTCCAGGTAGACGACCCCGACCGTCTCCTCGCGAACGCGCAGCGGCACGGCGAGCACCGAGCGCATGCCCGGGTCGCGGGCCGAGGCGGACGTGTCGAGCTCGGGGGGGCCCGCCTCGGCGCCGGTCGCGAGGACCGCCTCGCCCGTCTCGAGCGCCCGCCGCGCGACCGCGAGGCTCGGGC
>JBBIHW010000376.1:0-2942 GCA_037446795.1 Acidobacteriota bacterium | reverse complement strand
ATCCCGCGGCTCGCCTCGGCCTTCGCGAGGCCGTGGATCACCTCGATGAAGTCCCGATGGTGCGGCGCCATGCGGACGCCCCCCTTTCCTGCGCGCGCGCGATGGCGTCCCCCGCGCCGGCCGGCCGGACCCGATGCGGTCAGGATGCCCCGCCCGCCGGCTCGTCGTCGCGGGCCCGCCGGTGGGCGCGCTCGCGGGCGACGAGGCGGGCCAGGCCCTCGAACGAGATGTCCCGCAGCTCGTCGATGCGTTCGAGCGGGAAGACGACCTGGAGGCGGGCTTCGAGATCGGAGAGCAGGAGGAGGAAGGCCATCGAGTCGAACCCGAGGTCGCGTGTCAGGACGTGGCCCGCCAGCACGCGCGGCACCGGCACTCGGGAATGCTTCTGAACGATCGAGCGCACGGCTTCCACCACGTCCGCATCCTCCATCGCCCTCTCCAGAGGACGTCCCCGCTGCCCGCCGCGTGGCCGTTCCGCGGTCGGCCGAAGCGCATGCGGCAATAATCTCTTGCTTCTACGCCATGAGAATACGTCGAAGCCGGCCTCGAATCCACCGAAAAACAGGCCGGCGAGGGGTGTCCCTCGGACGCGTCCTCCGGGATGCCGACAGGAACGAGTCGGGGTCGCCGGGACGCTCGCCGGCGCGCGGGTCGGATCGGACGAGGCTTCCCGGACCCGAAGCGCGGTCGCCTACGCCCAGCAGCCCGTGGCCCACCCCACGAGGAGGGCGACGGCTCCACCCACCAGCGTGTTGGCGAGATTGAGCGCCTCGTTATCGAGCCGGCCCGCCCCCGCCGAAGCCGCCCCCAGGGCCGACTCGGCGGCCGACCCGACAACTCCCGCCCCCGCCGCGATGACGAGCCCTCCGGGCGAGAGGATCCCGACCGCCCAGCCCGCAGCCGCGAGCAGCGCCGCCGCCCCGAACCCCGCGAGGGTACCCTCCACCGACACCGCGCCGTCGGTTCCGGCCGGCACCTTCCGGAACGTGGTGGCCAGGTAGTGGGAGCGACCGTACGCCTGGCCCACCTCCGAGGACACCGTGTCGGCGGCCGCAGTCGCGAAAGCGGCAACGAGCGCGAGGGTGAAGGCTTCGGGTCGGGCCGTGGCGACGGCCAGGAAGGCGAAGACGACCCCTGCTGCCGTGTTGGCCACCGCGTGCCGGGCGCTGCGGCGTCCGCCCTCCTCCTGCGCCACCCCGATCGCGGCCTTGCGGGCGTAGCCGAGCCGGGTGCACACGGTCCCGAGCAGGAAGAAGAGCACCAGCATGGAGAACCCGCGCCAGCCCGCGAGAGCGAACAGCAGCGTGCCCAGAACCCACCCGACGATGGCACCCGAAACGGTCACGCCGCCGGTGACGAACGCTGCAACCGACAGCAGGAGGTTCACCCCGGCCCCCACCGCGGCGCCGTCGGCGAGTCCGGCAAGCGCGGCCTCGATCCGCCCGGGCTCGACCAGCGTGGCCGCGTAGAGCGCGGCGCCCCCGACGAGCGGCACGAGCACGTTGTCGTCCACGCCGGTTCTCGCCGACTCGGCGAGGGCGGCCGCCGCCGCCGCCGCGAGGCAGCCTCCGAGCAGCAACCAGAGGTCCATGACGGGCGCGTCCTGGGCCCTCTGCGCGAGGAACGACCCTCCGATCCAGTCAACAGCGGGTCCGCCGCTCGACGCTCGGTCGAGCACCCCGCGCTGCACCCAGCGGACGAGCAGCGCCGCCGCGAGCCCGCCGTAGAGGACGAAGGCGAACAGGCCTGCCCACGACTTCTCGCGATTCCAGGGAAGTCGCGGCCCGCCGAGGGCGACTCCCGCTACGGTGGCCATCCCGTCCCCGAAGGCGAGCAACGCCCACGCCGCCGCCGCGAGCTCGAGGCGGCGGTGGAAGACGAGGATCAGGGCGAGAACCGCGGCGGGATACAGGACGACCCCGTAGGAGAAACCCCGCTCGCGTTCGCCCTCCCGCAGGAGGCGGCGCCCCGTCAGCCGATGGAGGAGAAACAGGTTGAAGAGCAACGCGGCTGCCGCGCACAGGGACGCCTCGAGGGGCGTGAGCCATCGGAGGAGGAGCGCGAAGGCTCCCATCGCAAGGTGCACCCCCTTGCGGAGAAGCTCCGACCGGATCGCGGAGCCGGATCGTTCCCCCCTCCACCGCGTCACAGTCGGCCGATCTCCCGGAGCCAGGCCACGGTGCGCGCGATTCCCTCCTCGAGCGCGGTCACCCGGTAGCCGAGTTCCCGGCGCGCCCGGTCCGAAGAGTACGCCCACTCGTGGCGGTAGATCTCCACGACCTGGTCCGTGAGGCCGGGCTCCCGGCCCGTCACTTCGGCGAGCCACCGCTCCAACAGGCCGGCGAGCCTGGCGATCCCGTACGGGATCCTCCGGTGCGGCGGCGGGACCCCGCTCGCTCGTGCGAAGGCCTCGAACAGCTCCCGCAGGGTGCGGTTGTCTCCCCCGAGGATGTAGGCCGACCCGTCGGGGGCCCGCTCGAGCGCAGCGGCGAAGCCCGCCGCGATGTCCTCGACGAAGGTCAGGCACAGCCTGCGGTCGCCGCGGCCGAGGAGGCCCGGCAGCTTTCCGCGAGCGTGCCGCAGCAGCATCTCGACCACGTGGTTGCCCGGGGTGAGGCTTCCGGGTCCGTACGCGACGCCCGGATACAGGCGGACGATCGGCCGGCCTGCCGCCGCGAGCTGCCGCGCGAGCCGGTCGGCCTCCGACTTGGTGCGCTCGTAGTCGTTGTGGAACGGTCCGGGCGTCCGCGGCGCGTCCTCGTCGAACACGCGACCGTCCGTGGGGCCGAGCGCGATGAACGAGGAGCAGTAGAGGAGGCGGGCTCCGGCCGCCTGCGCAGCGTCGGCCGCATGGCGCAGCCCGCCCACGTTCACTCGGTCGAAGGCGCTGCGGTCGCGCGCCCACGCCTTCACGAGCGCTGCGGCGTGGACGACGGCCCCGC
>JBBIHW010000375.1:0-2960 GCA_037446795.1 Acidobacteriota bacterium | reverse complement strand
GTCGGGGCGTCGGCGGCGACCAGCACCGTCGCGCGCGTCCCGCGCCCGGCGGACAGCCGCAGGGCCCGGTGCATTCGCTCGCCAAGGTCTCCAGCTCCCTGCTCCTCCACCTCGACCCGGGCGAGGAGGCCAGCGAGCTCGCCCCCGCACCGAAACGGTCCGTCCGCGGACAGCGCGACCTCCGCGCCTTCCTCCCGGAACCCCAGGAGGAACCGAAGCTGGTCCTCGACGAAGGCGAGGTGCAGGGCGAGCGCCTCGGAGGCGGCGAGGGGGGGGACGAGCCTCGTCTTCACCCGGCCGAGGCCCGGGCTGCGCGCGAACAGGACCAGGCGCACGCCGGCGAGGCCGCCGCCGGCGGCACCGGGCGGGCTGCCGGAGGAGTCGTTCACGGTTTCCGGAGGATGGCGAGGGGCCGCGCCCCCGGAAGGCCGTCCTCGGAACCGACCACGCGCCGGCCCCCTTCGAGGGACTCCAGGCTCCTCGCGGGTGGTGCCACCTCGGGCCCGTACGGATAGCGCGGCATCCCGCGGAAGGGGATCGGCCCGACCGTGTCGGCGGCCGCGGAGTTCGGGTCCATGTCCTTGCCGAACCCCTCGGCGAAGAAGAGGTAGCTGCGCTCGGATCCCGCAGCCGCCGGAGGCGGCGCCTCGAACGCGGCCTCGACCTCGTCTCCGTTGCGGGTCACGACGAAGCGGTCGTCGGTGGCCAGCAGGAGGTCGGTCACATCCCCGAACGCCGTGTACAGCCCCGCGTGGGCCTTCCACCCGCCCGACGCCTCCACCCGCGCAGGGTCGTAGGAGAAGGGCGGGCGGCCGTCGGGGCTCGTCTCCCTCGGGAAGCCGCCGAAGCGCAGCTCCGCCCGCGCGGGCGCGAGCCGCCGGAGGCGAAGCGGCGTGTCCTCGCCGCCGACCATCATCCGCGCGCGGTCCCAGTAGATCCGCATGTTCGTGCGGATCCTCAGCCGGGGTTCCCGCGGGTCGAGCCACCCGGTGAGGTCCACGGTCATCGTCTTGGGGAGCCCTGCCGGGAAACCCATGAGCCCCGCCGCCTCCCGCCAGCCGCCCGACCGGTCGCGGACGAAAAGGCGTGGGGGCTCGAGCGTGACGCCCGCCTGCGAGGCGGCGAGGTTCGACGTCGAGTCCGCGTAGTCGATCCAGCCGTCGAGGAGGAGCACGAGCCGCCGCCCCTCGGGCAGGGGCTCGAAGGCGATCTCGAGCGTGTGCGGCTCCGCGTATCCCTTGAAGGGGAGGAGCGAGAAGCCGTCGGCGTACCGTCGGTCACGCTCGAGGAGCCGCTGCGTCACGTCTCGACCCGTCTCGGACTCGCGGGCGGCGCGCAGTGGGCGGACGTCCCGGGAGGCGAACAGCCGGAAGGCGGGCCAGGGCGGCCCCGGCAAGAGTCGCTCGTCGGGAACGACGAGCGTCCCCGCCGGATGGTCCACGGCGACGAGCTCCACGCGGTCGAAGAAGAGCACCTCCTCCAGCTGGTTGTTGAAACGCACGCGCAGGCGCCCGTGGTCGGGATCCAGACCGTCCTCGATCAGCACGTACTCGTCGGTGTCCGGGACGCTCAGCTCCCCGGTTCCGTGCCGGTAGCCGATCGCTGAGCCGCCGAGGAAGTCGGTGACGAAGCGCCACGACCCCTCGCGCCAGGCATAGAGAAGGGGGCAGGACGTTCCCTTCCGGTCGAGCTGCGCGACGGTCTGCGTGCGGCCGGCGCTGACGGCGATCTCGTCCTGGAGCACGCCGCCCGGCCACAGGATCCGCACCGCGTCCGCGGAAGCCCGCGGCCCGAGGCCGAAGTGGACGGGGACCGGCCGCGTCACCTCGACCTTCTGGCGGAGGGCTCCCGCCAGGATCTCCACCTTCGCGCCGACGCCGTTGCGGTTGTCGCGCGTGCCGCGCAGGCGGAGAGAGAGGTGGCCGTGTCCGGTGCGCGTCTCGTTCCGCAGCAGGGCGAATCCGGACCCTCCTTTGCGGACCGCGAGGTCCACCCGCCCGTCGCCGTCGGCATCCACGGCGGCCAGCGGCTCGCCGACCAGGCCGGCTTCGTGCCTCGCGAAGCGGCCGCGGCCCTCGTTCCGGTAGACGACGAGACGTCCCCCTTCCGACGCGGCGACGTCGAGGAAGCCGTCGTTGTCCGCGTCCAGGACCGCGATGGCGCCCCGGGAGGGAGCGGGGGGTCGCTCGGCAGCGCCGGTGTCGGAGAGCGGCCGGCACGGACCGAGCTTCCCGCGCCGGTTCGGGCAGACGAAGGGGTTCCGGCCGTCGCTCGCGAGGACGTCGAGGAAGCCGTCCTTGTCGAGATCGGCCACGACGAGGGCCGAGCCTGCGGCAGCCGCTGCGGCTGGAGCCGCAGCGCCGGCCGCCGCGAACGTCCCGTCCCTCCGGTTGCTCCAGACCGTGATCCTGTCCCCCTCGCCCGCGACCAGGTCCACGTCCCGGTCGTTGTCGAGGTCCGAGAACGTCACCGCGTCGGGCGACCACGGCGGGGAGGACGGGAGGATCCCGCCCGGCGCCGCCTGGCGCGCGAGCTCGAAGCGGCCCGCCCCGTCGTTCGTTCCGAGGACGGCCCCTGGCCCGCCGCTCCACGCCGCGAAGAGGTCGAGGTCCCCGTCGTGATCCACGTCCACGAGGACGAGGGCCGCCTCGCCGGGGTCGCTTTCGAGGAGGACGCCGGAGGCCGGGCGGCCGGCGGGCGGGACATCCCACACGAACCCATCGCCCCGCGGAGACAGGAGCCTCGCCTCGAGGGCGCGCCCGCCGCGAGCCGGCCGGACCGCCAGCACCACGATCTCCGTCCACCCGTCTCCATTGACATCGCCCGCCGCGAGAGCCAGTCCCCGCAGGCCTTCCGGCGGAGCGGGGGCGACCTTCCGCGTCCCCCCGCTGCCGAGCGCGTGGAGGCCGTCGCGGTCGAGAAAGACCAGCGAGGGGGCTTCGCCCTGGCCGACGGGGCCG
>JBBIHW010000374.1:0-2987 GCA_037446795.1 Acidobacteriota bacterium | reverse complement strand
AGGCGTCCGCAAAGCCGATAGGGGGCGTGACCCCGCAGGAGATCGCGGCGGCCTTCTCGTGGCGGATCTACACGAGCGCGGACAACCTCGACTGGACCTTCGCCGAGTCCGTCCCCGTCGCGCCGTTCGGCCCCTTCGAGAACCGTTTCGAGCTGCGCTTTGCCAGCCTCACGGCCCGCTTCATCAAGGCCGTGGTCTCGCCCCTTCCCCCGTCGGCTCCCGGCGCCACGAGCTTCCCGACGATCCAGGTGACGGAGGTCGAGGCGGCGCTGAGGCGTCGGGCGGCGGAGATCGAGGCGGTCCGGACCGACGCCTCTTCCCTCGCGAACCTGTCCTTCCGCGCCAGGCTGCTCGACGCGGCCGCGCTCGACTACGAGCTCGCCTATTCGGTATCCCGGCGGGAGGGCTCGCCCTCCCTCTTCGCGCTTTCCAACGGGGTGTCGTTCACCCGCGCCCTGGGGCCGGTCTACTCGACCGCGGCCCGGGTTTCTCGCGAGGACCGGCGGGAGCGAGAGGGAGACGTGCTCGCGTACCTTTATACGGCCTCGCTGACCGCGGCCCCGCTCGCGACCCTGCGGCACCAGGCCGTGCTGAGCGGGCGCAGGGAGCAGCGGCCCGCGGGAACTTCCGAGACGCGGTCCGTGATCCTGTCGAGCACGGCCGAGCTGTACCGGGGCCTGGACGTGAACCTGAGCGTCGCGGACTCGGCGATTCGCAGGGAGACCGGGGTCGTGACCGGCGTCCGCGACATCGGCCTGGGCGCGACCGTGGTGCCGCACCGTGCCCTCACGCTGAACGCTCTCTACCAGGACCGAACCGCCCGCTCCCGGGGCCCCGGCGCCGAGCGCGAGCTGGACGACTCGCGCCGCGCCGGCGAGCTGGGAGCGGCCTGGAGGCCGCTGCCGACCTTCTACCTCTTCGTCTCGCGCCGCCTCGAGCGGAGCCGCCTCGCGGCCGATCGCACGCTGGACAGCTCCTCGATCAGCTTCGCGCCGCTTCCGGACGGAACCCTCCAACTGAACTTGTTCTACACGGAGACGCGACGGTCCGACCTCGACTCGGTCGAGAGGGTCCTGGTCCCCACGGTCCGGTGGGACATCACGACGCGCATGTACGCGCAGGTCTCCTACCAGCGCTCCGCCTTCGACTCGCCGCTGTCGAGGCTGCGGAGCGGCCTCGTGGCGGCGACCTTCCGCGCCTCGTTCTGACCGGCGGAGGGGGAGTCGTGGGCGGGAGTGGCACCGCGGGATCTCGGGGCTGTCGGGCCGCGCGACGGTGCGCGGCTCTCGCAGCGGCGTTGCTGCTGTCGGGCTGTGCCGCGCGGCGGGCGGAGAAGGTCACCTTCCACGAGCCCGACATGGACTTCAGCCTGATCCGCACCGTGGCCGTACTGCCGTTCGCGAACCTCGCTCCCGTGCAAGCGGCGGGCGACCGGGTGCGGGAGGTCTTCATGACGATGCTCCAGGCCACCGGCGCCGTCTACGTCCTGCCTCCGGGCGAGATCGCCCGAGGGATCTCGAGGACCGGGATCGAGAACCCTCAGGCGCCCACACCCGAGGAGGTCGTCGCTCTCGGAAAGCTGATCGGAGCCGACGCCGTGATCACCGGCGCCGTGCTCGAGTACGGCGAGACGCGGTCGGGATCGGCGACGGCCAGCCTGATCTCGCTGAGCGTGCGCATGATGGAGGCGAAGACCGGCAGGGTCGTCTGGAGCGCGGCGTCCACGAAGGGAGGAGTGACCGCGGCGGCGCGCCTGTTCGGAGGTGGCGGGGAGCCGATGAACGAGGTCACGACGAAGGCCGTGGACGACCTCCTCGACAAGCTGTTCCGGTGAGCCGATGACGCTCGCGCGCCGGATCCTGCCCGCGGTCTCCTGCGGCCTCCTGGCGCTTCCCTCCGCCGCGGCCGACGGACCGATCGCGCTGCTTCCCCCCGCGAACCTGAGCGGGACGGCCGCCCCGCTCGATCGCGTGGAGGCGGTCCTCGGGGAGGCCGTCTGCCGGAGCGGGCTCGAGCGGCTCGATCCGGGACTCCTCGAGGGCTTCATGGCCCGCCACCGCGTCCGGTGGACCGGCGGCCTCGGCTCGGACACCGCCCGAGCCCTGCGCGAGGAGACCGGAGCGGCGGCGGCTCTCGTGAGCTCGCTGGACCTCTACATCGAGAGCGAGCCCCCGGCGGTCGCCCTGACGGCCCGCCTCGTTTCGGCCGAGGACGACCCCCGCATCGTGTGGATGGACGGCGAGGCCGCGGCCGGAGACGAGGCGCCCGGCCTCCTCGGTCTCGGTCTCGTGTCCGACGCCGGGGTCCTCCTCGAGCGCGCGGCCACGGCGCTCGCCGACTCTCTCGAGCGGGCGCTGCGAGCGACGGAGCCGCCGCCGGCGCCGAGAGCGCGGGGCGCCCACCGCCCGAAGCGCCTCTATCGCGCGCCCGGGGGTCTCGCGTGGCAGAAGCGGATCCCGCGGGTCGCCGTTCTCCCGTTTCTCGACCGCACGGGGCGCCGCCATGCGGGGGAGCTCGTGTCGCTCGGGCTCGTACGCTGGCTGGCCTCCCGCCCGCAGGCGCGGGTGATCGAGCCCGGCGTCGTGCGCAGCGCCCTGCTCGGCTCGATGCTGATCCCGGGGGGAGGGATCTCGCTCCCGCAGGGAGATCTCCTGCGCGTGCTCCTCGGAGCGGACCTCGTCGTGTCGGGCGAGGTCCTCGACTACCAGGACCGGCCGGGCGGAGGCGGGGGAACGCCGGCCGTGAACTTCGCCGTCACGGTCCTCGACACCGCACGGCGGCAGGTCGTCTGGAGCTCGATCAGCCACGCGTCCGGGGACGACGGCGTGTTCCTGTTCGACCGCGGGAGGATCCGGACCGCGCACGCGCTCGCCTCGGCGATGGCCCTCGGCGTCGTGGAAGCGATGTTCGGGGAACGGGACCGGTCTCGCGTTCCGGAGCGAGCCCGCGCGAAAGGAAGCCGGTGAAGGCGGCGGCGCCGGCGACGT
>JBBIHW010000373.1:0-3001 GCA_037446795.1 Acidobacteriota bacterium | reverse complement strand
CCGCCGCCGCGCCACCGGCATCTGGCTGAGCGCCTCGACGACCACCGTCATGTCCCGTCCCCCGTGTCGCCGCTCCAGAGGCGTAGACGTGTGCAATCCCGTTGCCAGGTTCTTGCCGAAGCCCTTGCTCGATGAATTCCTTTCTCCATCGGCTCCAAGCGGCCCCCGAGGGACGGCGCGGGGCCCGTCCCGGTGGGGAGGCCGCGCCCCAGTGGGGTGGCGGTGGGACACCTGTGGAGAAAGGCTGGGGCGTCCCGGCGCGCTGGAGTCTTCCCGCTCGTGATATTCAAAGCGCTGGCGTGTGACTACGACGGCACCCTGGCGTCCCAGGACCGGATCGGGGCGGAAGCGCTCGCGGCCCTGCTCCAGGCACGGGAGGCGGGGCTTCGCCTCGTCCTCGTGACCGGCAGGACCTTCTTCGAGTTGATCCGGGTCTGCGAACGCCTCGATCTCTTCGAAGCGGTGGTCGCGGAGAACGGCGGGGTCCTGTACTTCCCGGGGGCCGGCATGATCCGGGACCAGGGCCCACCACCGCCATCCCGCCTCCTGGCCGCCCTGGACCAGCGGGGGCTCCCTTTCCAGGTCGGGCGGGTCATCGTCGGGCCGCCGCGGCGAGACGCGGTAGCACGAGACGGCCGCGGCGAGGTCCCCGAGGTCGGCCAGAGCGTTACCCAGGTTGTTCCATGCCTCGTGCAGGTGCGGCTCGCGCTCGATGGACCGCCGGTAGGCGACCACCGCGGCCTCGACCCTGCCCAGGTTGTCCTCGGCGTTACCCAGATGGAACCATGTCTCGGCCGATTCGCACCCCAGCTCGATGGCCCGGCGCAGGCAGCGCGCGGCTTCCTCGTACCGGCCCGCGAGCTCGTGCGCCCGTCCGATGCGAGACCAGGCCTCGAGCAGATGCGGATCGAGGGCGAGCGCCTCTTCCCATGCGCGGATCGCCCCGTCGAGATCCCCGTCGCGCAGATGCGAAGTTCCCCGCTCGAGAAGGTCGCCGGCGGTCGCGGGAGGCGGGGGGGCACCCGCCCCGCCGATGGTCGGGGGCAGCCTCAGGCGTTTCCCGCCGCGGCGCCTTCGCGAGGTGTCCCTGTCCGAGTCGTGAGTGCTCACCGGATCAGCTCCCGAACCTGGTGGACACGAGCGAGCTCTCACCGCCAGCGAGAGACCCGGTCGGCGCCCGTGGGGGGGGCTGTTCACGATCGGGCGGGGCCTTCCGCCCGCGGCTTCACGCAGTCGCCGCTCAGGCCGGGAAGCGAAGGAAGCAGCCAGAATGTACCATCCGGGGGCGCTGGAGGTCAATGTCTTTCCTCTGCGGGATGACGGAATCGGACGATGATTCCCGACGGCGATATTCGGGAGGGCCGGCTGCCCCCCCTCGGCCGACCGGCGATCGGGAGAGCCTCCTGCCCGCCGAGCGCGTGGGCATCTAGAATGCGGGCCGCAGCAAGGCCTCGATGAGGTACAGGCAGACCCTCGCCACCGAGCGGAGCCTCGAGGGTGTGGGGCTCCACACCGGCAGGCGGGTCCGCCTCACGCTCCGGCCCGCGGCGCCGGGCGCGGGGATCGTGTTCGTGCGCGCGGACAGAGGGGGCGCGACCGTCCCCGCGTCGCTCGACCACCGGGACCCGAGCTTCTACGCGACGGTGCTCAAGAGGGAGGGTGTCACCGTGGGCACCGTCGAGCACCTGCTCGCCGCGCTGTACGCGCTCGGAGTGGACGACGCGGTGGTCGAGCTCGACGGGCCCGAGGTGCCGATCCTCGACGGGTCCTCCCGCCCGTTCGTGGACCTCGTGCTCGGGGCCGGGCGGAGGGAGCACGACGTGCCGCGCCGCTACATGACGGTCGTGCGGCCGGTGGTCGTCTCGGAAGCGGGCAAGAGCATCGCCGCGTATCCGTCCCGGGAGTACCGCGTGACCTACGCCATCGAGTTCGACCACCCGCGCCTGGGCTACCAGGAACTGACGGCGAGCCTCTGGCGAGAGCGCGAGTTCGTCGAGAAGCTCGCCCCGGCGCGAACCTTCGCGTTCGAGAGGGACGTGCAGGCGCTGCGGCGTGCGGGGCTCGCCCTCGGGGGCTCTCTCGACAACGCCGTGGTCGTCGGCGAGCGAGGGATCCTCAACCCCGGCCTCCGGTTCCCCGACGAGTTCGTCCGGCACAAGATGCTGGATCTGACCGGCGATCTCGCGTTGCTCGGCTACCCGCTGCAGGCCCACGTGGTGGCGTTCCGGGCCGGCCACGAGCTGCACGGCCGGCTCGCACGGCGCCTCAGGGACGCGCGGGACTGCTGGCACCTGTCGGCCTGGGAGGAGGCCGCGGCGCCGGCGGCGGGTGGGGAGGCCCCGGCGGATCGTCCATGAGGGACCGAGGCTGGCCCGCGATGCCCCGCCTCGGGCGCACGGCCGGCTGGTCGGTCCTGGCTCTCCTGCTGGGCATCGGGCTGTTCTACCTCTACCGGCTGGCCGGCAAGGTCGTCGCGGACCCGAGGGCCGGTGCAAACCGCCTGCTGCTCGTCCTGCTCACGGCGGCCATCACCCTGCTCGCCCTGGGGCTCCTGGGGGTCCTCGTCCGCAACCTGGTGCGGCTGATCGCGGAACGGAAGCGGGGAATCCTGGGCTCGAAGCTGCGGACGAAGCTGGTGTTCTTCTTCCTCGCGTTCGTGCTCGCCCCGGCATGCGTGCTCTCCTACGGTGCGGGGCGGATCATCAAGGACACGGTCGAGGCGATGCTGCGGTGGCCCGTGGAAGAGGTGTCGGAGGCCGCGCGCCAGATCGCAGCGGAGCACGAGGAGCTGCTCGCGGCGAGCTGCGTCGAGGCCGCGGAAGGGATCGCCGCCCGGATCGGCGATGCCGGGGCCGACGGCGGCATCGAGACCCTCCTCGAGGCGGAGGCGACGCGCCGGGGGCTCGACTTGGTGCTCCTCGTCCGGGCCGGCGCGCCGGAGCTGGTCGCGATCCGCTCGCCCGCGGGCTGGAAGGTGGCCTCGACCGCGGCGAGATCGTTG
>JBBIHW010000372.1:0-3014 GCA_037446795.1 Acidobacteriota bacterium | reverse complement strand
CGCCCGGGCGCGCGCCGCCCCGCCGGCGCGTAGCAGGCGGCCGCTTCGACCAGGAAGCCGTGAGCACCCCGGCGGTCGCCGTAGGCCCCCCACGCCAGGGCGGACGCCGGGTTCCGCGCGACGCGGTCCGCGGCCGCGCGCACGGCGGCGACGATCTCCTCCTCCGCGCTGCTGAGATCGGGCAGCGGCACGGCCGGCGACCCCGAACGGCCGCACGCGACAGCCGCCGCAGCCGCGCCGAGGAGAAGGGCCGCGAACCTCAAGGCGGACTCCCCGAGCCTTCGACGACCGTGATCGCGCGGTCCACCCCCTCGACGGAGAACCTCTCTCGCCTTCCCGACGGCCAGCGGACCTCGAGAGAGTCCACCCGGTCGGCGTCTGCGAGGCCGAAATGGGCCCGCGGGTCGTTCGACGACAGGTAGCTGTATCCAGCGAGCACCAGGCGGAGCTGCGTGCGCCCGCCCGCGCTGAGGCGCAGCTCGGCGCCGAGCGCGTCGCGTCGGCCGGTGACCGCGCGGACGAGGAGCCAGTGCGTTCCGGGCCCCGGAGCGTCGTTGCGGTGGACCGCCAGGGAGTTGTCGTGCCGCGACACGACCATGTCCAGGTCGCCGTCGCCGTCCAGGTCCCCGAAGGCGAGCCCGCGGCTCACGGCGGGGACGGCGCCGAACGCCCCGGCGGAGGCGGTGACGTCCTCGAAGCGGCCCGTGCCGTCGTTCCGGAAGAGAAGGTTCCGCTGCGCGTATTGGTCCCAGAATCCACCGGGGAGGAGGGCCGGACCGCGCGCCACGCGGCCGTTGACGACGGCGATGTCCAGGTCCCCGTCGTGGTCGAAGTCCGAGAACCCTGTTCCGAACCCCGTGAGCTGGAGGTCCGAGGCCATCATCCCTGCCTCGCCGGTGCGGTCCGTGAACAGACCCATGGCGTCGCCGACGTGCAGCGTGTTGTTCTCGGACGCGAGGTTCGTGGTGAACAGGTCCAGGACCCCGTCGCCCGTGGCGTCGCCGATGGCGATGCCCATGCTGGACTCGGCCACTCCGAACCTGTTCACGGCGACACCGCGGAGGATGCCGGCGTCCGCGAAGGTTCCGTCGGGCTGCTGGACCCATAGCTGGTTCGCCTCCCGATCGTTCGCCACGTAGAAGTCCGCGAGGCCGTCGCCTGTGAGGTCGGCGCAGACGACGCCGAGGCCGCGCGCCCGGACCCCGTGCTCGGGCAGTCGGATCCCGGCGGCCTCCGTCACGTCCTCGAAGCGGTTGCCGCCTTCGTTGCGGTAGAGGGCGTCGGAGACCCCGCGGAACGTCCACGGAGCGCAGTAGTCGGGCCGGCCGACGTCGTCGGTGCAGCGGGTCTTGGAGTCATAGGCCAGGTAGTGAGTGACGTAGAGATCGAGGTCGCCGTCGCGGTCGTAGTCGCAGAACGTCGCGGACGCGCTCCAGCGATCCCCGCGGAACCCGGCGGCGGCCGTCGCTTCGGTGAAGGTGCCGTCCCCCTGGTTGACGAAGAACTGGTCCGGGCCGTAGTTGGTGAAGTAGAGGTCCACGTCCCCGTCGTTGTCGGTGTCTCCGACCGCGACGCCCGAGCCGAATCCGCCGTGGCCCAGGCCCGCGGCCTCGGTGACGTCGGTGAACCGTCCATCGCTGTCCTGCCGCCACAGGCGCTTCGGCGCCGCAGACTGGGGGTCGCCGGGCGGCGGGACGCCCGGGACCAGGAGGTCGAGGTCGCCGTCGCCGTCGTAGTCGAGAACCGCCACGCCCGGCCCCATGATCTCCGGCATGAAGTAGGTGCCGTCAGGCCACGACCCCGATAGCGATGCGAGGCCGAGCTGACCCGTGATCTCCGTGAAGAGAGGAGGCCGCGCGCGCAGGTCGGCCTCGCGGGAAGGCGGCGCGGAGCACGAGCCGCACAACGCCGCAGCCACCAGAATGCCCGCGGTACGCCTTCTCACCGCAGCGCCTCGGCTCCGAACCCCTCGACCCGTGCCGAGCATCGTCCAGCGGCGCTCGAGGCCCGGTCGGAGTCGGCCCATACTGCCACGAATCCCGCTGGAAGGGACCGGGATCGGCGGGGAGGTCGCCCCGTGGGCTCCGGGCTCCCCGCAACACCGCGACCGATCGGCGGAGGTTTGACTCTCCGGCGCCGGGCGCCCACAATGAAGCCTCGGAGTTCCGGCGATGCCCGACACCCACGAGGTCCGCTGTCCCTGCTGCGGCACCAGGCTCGTCCTCGACGCTGCGACCGGCGAGATCCTGTCGGAGGAGCGTCCGAAGGCGGACTCCGAGGCGAGCTTCGAGCAGGCCATGAGCGAGGTTCAGGCCGGCTCGAAGCGACGCGAGGAGGCTTTCGCCAAGGCCTTCGAGAAGACGAAGCGGCTCGAGGACCTGCTCGAAAAGAAGTTCGCCCAGGCGAAGAAGAAGGCCGCGGAGGACAAGGGGCCGCCGCGAACCCCGTTCGATCTCGATTGAGCGAGGCCCGCCCGCGAGGCCATGCGCTGTCGGGGTTTCCCCTTGCGAGAAGCACGGGCCCTCCTGGGATCCGCCGCGCCATGAAGACAGCCGTCACGGCAATCTCCGGCCTCCTCGTCGCGGGCTTGCTCACCGAGGCGGTGGGGGCGCCGGCCGCCCAGGCCCGCGCGCGGCACCGGTCGGTCAGCGTTCCCCTCGTCTTCCACGTGGAAACGCTCGACGGACGCACCATCGCCTCCTCGGGCGCCGACGAGCCGATCAACCCGGCGTCCATCGCCAAGGTGGCCACCACTCTGTGGGCGCTCGAGCGGCTCGGCCCCGACCACAGGTTCGAAACGCGGTTCCGCGCCGCAGGCACAGTGGACCGGCGAGCGGGAGCCCTGCGCGGTGACCTGGAGGTGGAGGGCGGAGGCGATCCGGACTTCCACTCCGAGAACGCATTGCTCGTGGCGGTCTGGCTCAACGAGCTCGGCGTGCGTCGCGTGACCGGCAAGCTCGTGGTGAACGAGCGGTTCTGGATGGGCTGGGAGGGCGGTTCGGCCGGAACGCTCG
>JBBIHW010000371.1:0-3020 GCA_037446795.1 Acidobacteriota bacterium | reverse complement strand
GGTGCCCGCGCGGAGTAGGGTGCACCATTTTTCGGCGCCGCCGTGGAGCGTAAGTCACGGCGTGGAGAGCGTTTAGGCGCGTTCGAAGCCGGGCGGCTACCCACAAGAATGTCCATAGCGCCCCCTTTTCCTCCCGACGGGCTCCGTGCTCGTCGCCGCGGGAGAGAAGGCCGCCCAGCTCGAGCGCGACATCGCGTGCGCCCGCGCCGCGGGGATCCCCGTCGAGAGGCTCGACGCCGCGCCGGCGAAGGAGCGCTTCCCGGCCCTCCGGGACGCGAGCTTCGAGCTCGCCTGCCACGCCCCTTCGGACGGCGTCGTCGACCTGCCCGCCCTCGCGCGGCGCTACCTCGAGCGCGCGCGATCGCTCGGGGTCGAGGCGATCTTCGGGGCGGGCGTCGAAGCGATCCGGACGCGGGGGGGCAGGGTGACCGGCGTCCGCGCGGGAGGCCTCGAGATCGAGACCCGGGCCGTGATCGACGCCGCGGGGGCCTGGGCCTCGGAGGTCGCGGAGCTCGCCGGCGCGGCGCGCATCCCCCTCCGCCCGCGGCGCCGGCACATCTTCGTGACGGAACCCCTCCCGTGGGTGCCGCCCGACTGGCCGTTCCACTGGGACATCGCGACCGAGGTCTACTTCCGCCCCGAGGAGGGAGGGCTCCTCCTCTCCCCCTGCGACGAGGCGGATCCGGGAGACAAGCGCTCGGACGCCGCGGACCCGGCCGCGCGCGAACTCCTCCGCGCAAAGCTCTCCCGGCAGTTCCCGCGACTCGCGGATCTCCCCCTGCGCCGCGCCTGGTCGGGCCTGAGGACGCTCAGTCCGGACGGCCGGTTCGTCCTCGGCCCCGACCCCGAGGTCGAAGGCTTCTTCTGGGCTGCGGGCCTCGGGGGCCACGGCGTCACGGCTTCGAGCTCCGCCGGAGAGCTCGCGGCGAGGCTCGTCCTCGATCCCGGGCGGGACGCCTCGAACCCGCACAGCCCCTCACGGTTCCGATAGCCGGCGATCGGGGCCCTCACGCGCCGCGATCGCCGCCGTCGCCATCCTCGCCGCCGCCATCCTCGCCCTCGCCATCCTCGCGGGTCCGGCGCCACCAGATGCTCGAGCGGAGCCAGCCCTTCCTCCAGAAGAAGCCGAGGAGGAGGAGGGCGACCGCGAGCATGAGAGAGAGCGCGAAGAAGTACCCGTGCCGCCACCTCAGCTCGGGCATGTTCCAGGGCGAACGGTCCGGATCGAAGTTCATGCCGTAGACGCCGGCGATGAAGGAGAGGGGGATGAAGATCGCCGTGACCACGGTGAGGATCTTCATCACCTCGTTCGTCCGGTTCGCGATCGAGGAGAGGTAGACGTCGAGGAGGCCCGAGGCGAGCTCGCGCTGGGTCTCCGCGATCTCGAGGATCTGGACGACGTGGTCGTAGCAATCGCGGAGGTACGGCCGGATGTTCTTCGAGAAGAATCGGTGGTGTCTGGGCTGCGCTGAACGTCCGAAAAAGCCTCAAGTTACGGGCCCTGCCGTGCCGATAGATGTACCGGAAAGGGCCGGGAGGAGTGCATGGAGAGTCCGGCATGCACCCCATCGAGCGCTTCTTCTGCCAGAACCCCGACTGCCCCGACTACGGCGTCCGCGGCAAGGGCAACCTGTGCTTCCGAGGCTGGAGCGGCGAGGGCAAACGGATCCGGATGCTGTACTGCTCCACCTGCGGTGCCCGCTTCTCGGAGCGCAAGGGCACGGTCCTGGAACGTGCGCACTTGCCTCCGGAAAAGGTGATCGCAATCCTGGACCATCTTCGCGAAGGGTGCGGCACGCGCTCGACCAGTCGCCTCGTCGGCGTTGACAAAAACACCGTCACTCGCTACCTCCGCCTGGCCGGCGCCCACGCAGGCCAGCTCCACGACGAGCTGGTCGCTTTTTCCCCCGGAGACCCGGGAGCTGCAGATCGACGAGCAGTGGAGCTTCGTGGGCAAGAAGGAAGCACACTGCGACCCCGATGATCCCCTCGACCGGCTCCGAGGGGACAACTGGAATCACACCGTCGTCGACCCGGAGAGCCGGCTCCTGTTGAGCGTGGTGCCGGGCAAGCGGACCGCGGAGAACTGCGAGAAGCTCGTCGAGGACGCCAAGAGGCGCACGGGCGGGAGGACGGACCTCCTGATCACCTCCGACGAGCATGCACCGTACCGGGCCGCGATCGAGAAGGCGTACGGGCTCGAGGCGCCGGAGCCGGACCCGCCGGGGACACACCAGACGCCTACCGTGAGGCGCAAGATGCCCGAAGACCTCTGCTACGCGACCGTGCGCAAGACACGAGAGAAAGGCAGGGTCGTGGAAGTGGTGACCGGGATTGTCTTCGGCACCGCCGTGGTCTTGGGCTGGCTTCTCTCGCGTTCGCGCGTCTCCCGGACGGTGAACACCTCGTTCGTCGAGAGGAAGAGCGGGACCCAGCGCCAGCAGAACTCGCGGAAGGTCCGGAAGACCTACGGATTCTCGAAGGACTGGGACGTTCAGGACGCCGCCTCCTACTTCCTGGGCTTCAGCTACAACTTCTGCTGGCCCGTCCGGACGCTGAGGGAGCGAGGCCCCGACGGCCGCTGGCAGCCCCGGACGCCAGCGATGGCCGCCGGGCTCGCGGACCACGTGTGGACGATCGAAGAGTGGGCGACCTACCCCGCCAGGCCGCCGTAGCGGACGTCAGACACCACCGATTTCTACGACCGGGACGGTACGCCGGAGCGGCTCAGCGCAGCAGCGCGGGCCAAGACGCGACCACGGGCGCATATTCCATCGCTCAACTCTTCGACGATACTCCCGCAGCGCGCCTACCTTCAGCTTTCTGGGCCCGCGGCCCGAGTCGCTGAGCAGGCCGACGTGGCCACGATCCCGCAGCGCGCCTACCTTCAGCTTTCTGGGCCCGCAGTCGCGACAACCCATTGCCCATTGTGTGTTCGCGGAACCTCCAGCGCCATGGCGGAAGAAGCTGGCCTGGCGTATCCGAAGAGGGATAGACGACCCGCATGGCGCGCGAGGCGG
>JBBIHW010000370.1:0-3024 GCA_037446795.1 Acidobacteriota bacterium | reverse complement strand
ATCGCCCGGCCGGGCTGGCCCGCTGCCTCGGCGTGGCGTGCGAGGGCCGCCCAGGCCCCGTGCCGGCGGGCGATGCCTCGCCGTTCGAGGTAGGCGAGGGCGCGGGCGTGGAGCAGCCGCAGCTCCTCGCCGGGGCAGCGCTCGAGGGCGAGCGAGGCGAGCGTCGCGTGCGCCAGTCTGTAGGAGGGGGCACCGTCGCCCTCCTCCCGGACGACGATGCCGCTCATCTCGAGCTCCAGGAGGCAGCGCACGACGTGGTCCCAGCGCTTGCCCGTGAGCGTGGCGATCGCGTCCGGGTCGAGAGCGCTGCCTCCGAAGACCGCCGCCGCGCCGAGAACCTGGCGCGCGTCCTCGGGCAGGAGATCGCAGCGCCGGGAGAGGAGGTCGCGGATCCGGGCCGGAAGCTCCAGTCGCGACAGCGCCTCGGCGTCGGCGGGCAGCGCCGAGCCCGGTGTCACGTGGCCCTCCTCGGCCAGCAGCGCGACGAGCTCGCCGACGAACAGCGGGTTCCCTCCCGTCCGCTCGAGGACGCGGTCGAGCCACGCCTCGGGCACCTGCTCGAGCCCGAGCATCGTCCGGACGACCGCTGCCGTGTCCGCCCGGCCGAGCGGGGAGAGGAAGATGTCCTCGAAGGAGCCCTGCTGGCGGGCCTCGGCGAGCAGCTCGCGCAGCGCGCTGGACCGCGGGGCGTCCTCGGTGCGGTACGTGCCGACGACGAGGAGCGGCAGCGGCCGCCCTTCCTGTGCGGCGAGGGAGAGGGCGCGAGCGAGGTGCCGGAGAAGCCCGATCACCGTCTCGTCGGCGAGGTGGAGATCGTCGAGGGCGAGGACGAGAGGCCCGCGGCGCAGCAGGTCCTCGATCGCCGCGGAAACCGCCAGGGACAGGGGCGAGCGTTCCTCGGGCCACTCCGGCCGGTCGGAAGGGGGCTCGGCCCGAGCAGCCGCCGTCCCGAACAGTTGATCGAGCGCGTGCCCGTGCCGGCGCGCAGTTTCCTCCGACAGACCCCCGCGTTCCCGGATCGCACGGTCGAGCGCCTCGGGCAGGCCGCCGCGCGGGGAGGCGCCCGCCTCGGCGCGGCCCGGGAAGACATCGAGCCCGGCGATCTGGCAGCGGATCTGGAACTCCCGCAGCAGACGCGTCTTGCCGGCCCCGGCCTCGCCCGCGATCAGCAGGAGCCGCCCCGCCCCGTCCCTGCGGACCTGGTCGAGGGCGGCCTCGAGCCTCCCGAGCTCGAGTTCGCGTCCGACGAACCCTCCGCCGAGAACGCGAAGCCGCCTCGCTTGCGGGGTCGCAATCTCGATCCCGCCGCCGGCGGCGTCGTTGAGGAGTTCGAGGAAGCGGTCGGCGGACACGGGTCTGCGGCCCGGGTCCTTGGACAGGAGCCGCAGGACGAGGGACTCGAGCCGGGGGGGAATGCCCCTCCGCAGCGCCGAGGGCGGAATGGGCTCCTCGAGGAGGTGACCGCGCAGAACCTCGCCCACGGACGCGGCGCGGAAGGGCGGCGCGCCGGTCAGGATCTCGTAGACGACGCAGCCGAGGCTGTAGAGATCGGAGCGCGCGTCCACCGGCCCTCCCCTCGCGGCCTCCGGCGAGAGGTAGGCCGCCGTGCCGCGGATGCTCGCCGGTCGCCCTCCGGCGGCGGGCCGCTCGGCGAGGCCCAGGTCCATGAGCTTGACGCGGGGCTTCCCCCCCGAAGGGGAGACCACGAGGATGTTGGAGGGCTTGACGTCCGAGTGGACGAGACCGCGAGCGTGCAGATACGCGAGGGCGTGGCCGAGCTGGGCGAGGCAGTCGTACAGCGCCGAAACGTCGAGCGGGCTCGCCGCAAGGTAGCGATCGAGCGTCTTTCCCGGGACGTGCTCCATCGTGAAGAAGGGGACCGCGCGGCCCTCGGGCCCCAGCCTCGCGCGGCCGAAGTCGTACACCTCGGTGAGGTTCGGATGGGCGAGCGCGGTGAGCGTCCTGAACTCTTCCTCGAAGTGCCGGAGGCCGGCCTCGGTGAACTCCCTCGCGCTCAGGACCTTGATGGCCACCGGCTCGGCTCGGCCCTGCTCGCTCGCCAGGTAGACGGTCCCCATGGCTCCGCGGCCGAGTTCCGAGAGAACCGTGTAGCGACCGCCGGGAAAAGACGGGTACATGTCCGCCATATACGGCCAACCGTCGCATCCTGCAACGGCCAGTCGCGGGAAGCGACTGGGCTCTGATCCCTCGTTTCACGCCCCGGTGCGTCCAGGTGGGCGGCGGCGGAGAAAAAAAAACCGGGATCGGCGCCGCTGGCCCCGATCCCGGTTCTGCTGGGGGGGTCGAAAGGGAGTCAGGATTCTCTTTCGACGATCAGACGTGTCTTGCAAGTCGTCTGCCAGCTTCCTTGTCGGGAGCGATGTTCCCCCGAATGCCTGTCGGCGGGGGTTTCCGTCTCCCGGCCCTGGCCCGGGCGCGCGCGGGGGTGCCAAAGTTGCCGGCGCGCGCGGCCGGTCGCGACAGGAGCGCCGCGCCACCGTGCCGGTGCTACCCTCTGCATCGCGATGACGCGGACATCGGATCCGCCGGCCAGGCTCGACGCCACCGGCCTCTACTGCCCCGTTCCGGTCCTGAGGACCCGGAACCGGCTTCGCTCCCTCCCAGCCGGCGCCGAGCTCGAGGTCCTCGCCGACGATCCGCAGGTCCTCGAGGACATGCCCGCCTTCTGCGCGCGCCACGGCCACGACTACCTCGGCCATCGGGCCGAGGCCGGCGGCGTGCTCGTGCTTCGCGTCAGGAAGGGCACGGGTCCGTTGCCGAGCCGCCCGGACCGTGTGCTATAAGCACCTCTTCCCTGGAGAGCGAACCGGACGGGGCGTTAACTCAGCGGTAGAGTGCCATCTTCACACGGTGGAAGTCGCAGGTTCGAATCCTGCACGCCCCACCAAGGAAGGCGACGCAGCCAGTGGGCGGCTAGCTCAGCTGGGAGAGCGCGGCGTTCGCAACGCCGAGGTCGAGGGTTCGATCCCCTTGCCGTCCACCACCGCGACAGCCCGGTCCGAC
>JBBIHW010000369.1:0-3044 GCA_037446795.1 Acidobacteriota bacterium | reverse complement strand
CGCGACCCACAGCCACGACGGCCCACGCGAGGGCCGCGGCTCCTCCCGCTCCATGCGCAGGCCGGCCACCCCGTCGGTCGGCGTCGCCACGGTTCCCGTCCCCTACGGCCCGAGCGTCCTCGCGAGCCACGAGCCGGGCTTCACGACGCTCTGCGAGCGGTCCGGCCCGACGCTCACCAGGGCGACCTCGGTCCCGATGAGCTCGCCGAGGCGATCGAGATAGGCCCGGGCCCGCTCGGGCAGGTCCTCCCACCGCCGCACCCCGGTCGTGTCCTGCTGCCAGCCGGGCAGCGTCTCGTAGACCGGCTCGAGCTCGGCCGATTCCCCGGCCGATGCGGGAACGGTCCGGATGTGGCGCCCGCGGAGGCGGTAGCCGGTGCACACGCTCACGGTCTCGAACGGGTCCAGCACGTCGAGCAGCGTCACGCAGGCGGCGTCGAAGCGGTTGAGGCGGTGGGCGTAGGCGGCGGCCACGCCGTCGAACCAGCCGCAGCGCCGGGGCCGGCCCGTCGTCGTGCCGTACTCGCGCCCCCGGCGCCGGATCGCCTCTCCGCGCCCCTGCGGGCCGTCGTCGAGCTCGGTCGGCATCGGGCCCCCGCCCACGCGCGTGGCGTACGCCTTGTAGACGCCGAGAACGCCGTCAATGCGGGTCGGGGCCACGCCGAGCCCCGTGCAGAGGCCTCCGGCGATCGTGCTCGAGGACGTCACGTACGGGTAGAAGCCGTGGTCCACGTCGAGCAGCGTTCCCTGGGCACCCTCGAACAGCGCGCTTTTCCCCTCGTCGAGCCATTCGTTCAGGAGCGCCGACGTGTCGGCGACGTAAGGTCGGATCCGCAGCCCGAGCTGGTAGGCCTCGGCCGCGAGCGTCCCGGGCTCGGCGAGGCCCGCCCCGAGCTGGCGCAGGCGCCAGCCCAGGTAGCCGTCGAGCAGTCGCCGGATCCGCTTCTCGAGCCCGGCGCGATCGCCGAGGTCCGCGACCCGCACGCCCCCGCGTGCCGCCTTCATCTCGTAGGTCGGCCCGATCCCCCGCCGTGTCGTTCCGATCCTCCCGGCGACACCCGCAGCCCTCTCCTCCAAGGCGTCGAGCTGGACGAGCGGGGGGAGGATCACGTGAGCGCGGTCGCTGATGAACAGGCGCCCCTCGAGGCTCACGCCCGCCCGCTCGAGTCCCTCCACCTCCTCGAGCAGCTTCGCCAGGTCGAGCACCATGCCGTTGCCGATGACGATCCGCACCGAGGGACGGAACACCCCGGAAGGGACGTGGTGCAGGGCGTGGCGGCGACCTTCGACGGTGACCGTATGGCCCGCGTTGGGACCTCCCTGGTAGCGGGCCACGACGTCGAACCGCTCGGACAGGAGGTCCACGACCTTCCCCTTCCCCTCGTCTCCCCACTGCGCGCCGACGACGGCGAGGTTGGGCACGATCGGGCTCCGCAGAACGGGCGATTCGCGCGGGATTCCCGGCCAAACACACCACTATACCACCCCGCTGTGCTAGCATCCGTCGCCCCGATCGCGCCGAGAGGACGCCCTCTCGACCCCGAGGAAGCCCCGTGAGCGCTCGCTCGCCGGCCCGGTCGAGGATCCTTCTCGACGGACAGAGCCTCACCCTCGAGGCAGTCGAGGCCGTGGCCGACGGCGCCGAGGTCGCCCTCGCGGCCTCGGCCCGCCGCAGGGTGGCCGCAGCGCGCCGCACCGTCCTCGACGCGCTTCGAAGCGGCCGGCGAGTCTACGGTGTGAACACGGGCTTCGGGCAACTCGCGCAGGTGCGGATCGAGCCGCAGGACCTCGCCGCGCTCCAGGAGAACCTCGTCCGGAGCCACGCCGCGGGCGTGGGCGCGCCGTTGCCGGAGCGCACGGTGCGGGCGGTCCTGGCGCTCCGGGCCAACTGCCTCGCCCGCGGGCACTCGGGGATCCGGATCGAGACCCTCGAGCTGCTTGTCGAGCTGCTGCGCCGCGGCATCCACCCCTTCGTTCCCCGGCAGGGGTCGGTCGGCGCCTCCGGCGACCTGGCGCCCCTCGCGCACATCGCCCTGGCGATGATCGGCGAAGGAGAGGTCTTCTACCGCGGCCGCAGGATGGCTGCGCGCCGCGCGCTGCGGCGGGCCGGGCTCGCACCCGCGCGACTCGGGCCCAAGGAGGGGCTCGCCCTCGTCAACGGGACGCAGGTCATGACCGCCGTCGGCGCCCTCGCGCTGCTGCGGGCCGAGCGTCTGGCCACGCTCGCCGACGTGGTCGGAGCGATGAGCCTCGAGGCCCTCAAGGGCTCCCATCGGCCCTTCGACCCGCGGCTGCACGAGGCCCGGCCGCACCCGGGGGCCGCAGCCTCGGCGGCGAACTTCCGGAAGCTGCTGCGGGGCAGCGCCATCGAGCGCTCGCACAAGGACTGCGGACGCGTGCAGGACGCCTACTCGCTCCGCTGCATGCCGCAGGTCCACGGCGCCGTGCGCGACGCCCTGTCCCACGTCAGGCGGGTGCTCGAAATCGAGGCCAACGCCAGCACGGACAACCCCATGGTGTTTCCCGCCGGCGGGGACATCGTGGCGGGCGGGAGCTTCCACGGGCAGCCCGTCGCGCTCGCTCTCGACTACCTCGCCTCGGCGGCGTCGGTGCTCGCCTCGATCAGCGAGCGGAGGATCGAGCGGCTGCTCAACCCGGCGCTGTCGGACCTGCCGGCGTTCCTCGCGCGCGAGCCCGGTCTGCACTCGGGCTTCATGCTCGCCCAGGTCACCGCGGCGGCCCTGGTGGCCGAGAACAAGGTGCTCTCCCACCCCGCCAGCGTGGACAGCATCCCGACCTCGGCGGCCAAGGAGGACCACGTCCCGATGGGGATGCTCGCCGCAAGCAAGGCGGAACAGGTCGTCGAGCACGCGGCCACCGTGCTGGCGATCGAGGCCCTCGCGGCCGCTCAGGCCCTCGATTTCCTCCTCCCGCTGCGCGCCGGCCCCGGAGCCGAGGCCGCGAGGCGCGCGCTGCGGCGGGTGGTCCCCCGCCTCGATTGGGACCGGCCGCTCGCGCCGGACATCGAGGCGGCACGGCGGCTC
>JBBIHW010000368.1:0-3055 GCA_037446795.1 Acidobacteriota bacterium | reverse complement strand
CCTGGTCGAGCGCGACGAGATCGCGCACCCAGCGGCTCGAGCGGCCGAGCGTCTCCCGCGAGTAGTCCGAGAGACGAGCGAAGCCGAACGGGCACCAGCCGCGCGCCGCGACGAAGGCCCTCGCGATCCGCGCGAAGGGCTCGACGAGGGCGTCCCGGGCGGCGCGCAGGGCGAACGCGTGCCGGTCCGCGGCCACGAACCGCCCGAGCAGGCGCACGCGATCCGCGGTACCGGGAGAGGTGGTGGTGTCAGCGTCCCCGGCGCGCGCAGGCCGGGCGGGGCTCCGTGGCGACTCCTTCCGGACCGCTCGAACCGAGCAGCCCGACGCGCGGAGCCACCACGGTGGCGCGCCGTCCTGCGGCAGCGCTCCAGGGCGAGGGCGCGGGCTCGACCCGCGCGTGCGTTCCAGTCCGCCCGGGCGAGGCTCGCGACACTCCATCGGGACGAAGCGTCGCGGCTCGTACTGCACCACGCTCGCGATCATGCCCGCAAGATAACAATGCGACCGCTCGCGCGACAGTTCTTTCCGTCAAGAACCGGTTCCGGATCCGCGACCCCCGCTGTACCCTACGGTGGAACCGTGCCCGAGTCCCGCACGAAGGTCGGCTGCTGCGGGTTTCCCGCGTCTCGCGGGAGCTACTACGCCCTGTTCCCGGTGGTGGAAATCCAGCAGACGTTCTACGAGCCTCCGCGACCCGGAACAGCCCGGCGCTGGCGCGAGGAGGCTCCCGCCGGCTTCGAGTTCACGCTCAAGGCGTGGCAGCTCGTCACGCACGAGGCGACGAGCCCCACCTACCGCAGGCTCAAGACACCGCTGAGCGATCGGGAGCGGGGAGAGGTCGGCGCCTTCCGCTGGACCGACGTCGTGCGCCGCGCCTGGGACCGCACCCACGAGATCGCGAGGCTGCTCGGCGCCGACAAGATCGTCTTCCAGTGCCCGGCGAGCTTCGAGCCGACGAGCGTCAACCACGATCGCCTTCGCCGCTTCTTCCGGAGCATCGAGCGGGAGGGCCTCGTCTGCCTCTGGGAGCCCCGGGGCGCCTGGCGGGCTTCCGAGGTCCGCGCCCTGTGCGAGGAGCTGGACCTGGTCCACTGCGTGGATCCCTTCGAGGCCGAGCCGGTCACGGCGGGCCTCCGCTACTTCCGGCTCCACGGCATCGGCGGATACCGTTACCGGTACACCGACGCCGACCTCGACAGGCTCGCCGGGCTCGCGGGAGGAGACGAGGCGGCCTACGTCATGTTCAACAACGCGAGCATGCTCGAGGACGCGCGCCGCTTCCTCGCCCGACTCGCGTAGGCACGCGACGGGACCGGCGACCCCTCGAGCGCCGCAGCCGGGTGGTATTCTGCCGTCGTGGCGACGCGGGAGCGCGACTGGTTTCGGCAGGCGGAGGCGGACCTCGAGCTCGCCCGGCAGGCTGTCGCGGGCGGCCGCCACGAGTGGGCCTGCTTCGCAGCGCAGCAGGCGGCCGAGAAGGCCGTGAAGGCGGTGCACGTCGCCTTCGGGCGGGAAGCGTGGGGGCACTCGGTCACGGAGCTCCTGCGCGCGCTCGGAGAAAGCGATCCTGCGCCCGCGGAGCCCCTCCTCGACAGCGCCAAGGCGCTCGACAAGCTCTACGTTCCCACGCGCTACCCGAACGGTCTGCCTTCGGGCGCCCCCGCCGACTACTACACTCGGGAGGAGGCCGAACAGGCCATCCGCCACGCGGAGGCGATCCTTGCGTTCTGTCGTGGAGTCGTATCGAGGTAAGTCGGTCCGCGTCTTCCGGTTCGACCGGGAGGGCTGCCTGGAGCGCCTCAGGGAACGGGCCCTCCGAATCCTCGAGGCGGAGCCCGATGTCCTCGAGGTCCGCCTCTTCGGCTCCATCGCCCGCGGCGACTGCCGCCCGGGAAGCGACGCGGACATTCTCGTCACCCTCCGGGCGACCGACGAGCCGTTCCTCGACCGCGCCACCCGCTTCCACCGCCACCTCGAAGGCGTGGGCGTCGGCTGCGACATCCTCGTGTACACCGAAGACGAGATGGCTCGCCTTCGCGCCGAGCGCAGCGGCATCGTCCGGGCGGCGGACGCGGAGGGCGTCCGTCTCGCGCGCCGGTGAGCGCCGCGGACCTCGTGCGTCCGCGGGTGGTATAGTCCGCGCCGGCGATCGGGAGAATGGGTCGTGGCTCCCTTGCTGTCCACGGACCTCGATCGGGACGACGCCGTTCCGTACTTCCTGTGGGACGAGCCGATGACCGTGGGCGAGTTCCGCGCCCGCCTGCAACGCGCCTCGCCGGCCGAGCGGGCGCGCCTTCTCGGGAAGCTCCTGCGGGAGGCGAGGGACACCGACGTCTGGAAGTTCACGAGCCCGCGCGAGGTGGCAGCCTCGTGGTCGCGGATCTCCCGCCACCTCGGCCGGCGCCGAGCTTTCTGGGAGTGTCTTCTCCGCACCTGGCGCGAGATCGGGCTCCTCGATGCGCAGTAGCCTGAGCCCGCTCCAGCGCGAGCTGCTGCGGGAGTTCTTCCGGAAAGAGAAGCGCTTCTTTCTCACGGGAGGAGCCGCGCTCGCCGGCTTCTGCCTCGGGCACCGCGAGACGGCGGACCTGGACCTGTTCGTCACCGAGCCCTGCCTCGACGACGGGGAGCTGGCGCTTCGCGAGGCCGCGGGGGCCATCGGTGCGGACGTCGAGACGGTCCAGACGGCCCCCGACTTCCGCCGCCGCCTCGTTCGAAGGGCCGGCGAGAGCGTGGTCGTGGATCTCGTCTTCGACGGCAGCCCGCAGGGGGAGCAGACGAAGCAGTCCTTCGGGGAGGTGCGTGTGGATCCTCCCGGAGAGGTCCTCGCCAACGAGCTTTGCGCCCTCCTGTCCCGCGCGGAGGTGCGGGATCTCGTGGACGTCCGTCCCGCCGCGGCCGGACTCGATCGCGCTCGGCTATCATCCCGCACGGGCACAGCGGAATCGTCCGCGGGCACCGTCATTCCGGCGGAAGCCGGAATCCAGTGCGCGCTGCCTGGGCCCCGGCTTTCGCCGGGGTGACGTCCGGCTTTCGCCGGGGTGACGTCCGGCTTTC
>JBBIHW010000367.1:0-3081 GCA_037446795.1 Acidobacteriota bacterium | reverse complement strand
CGGGACACCGCGGCCTCGGGAGCGCGGCACGGAGTCGTTGGCCGCCGCGGGTGCCGGTATACTTCAGACGCCCGAGAGGTGCCGAAATTGACGATCGAGCCGGCGGTTCACAAGTTCACGAGAGACGAGTTGGAGAAGATGGTGGCTGCGGGTATCTTCGGTCCCGAGGATCGCCTCGAGCTGATCGAAGGGAGCATCATCGAGATGACTCCACAGAGCAGCCGTCATGCGGCGGTCGTCCAGCTCGTCGAGAGGGCGCTGCGAGATGCATACGGGGCGGGGTTCAGCGTTCGCGTGCGGATGCCGCTCGCGCTGGGCCCCGCATCCGAGCCCGGGCCGGACCTGGCTGTCGTGACCGGAGATCCTCGAGATTACCTCGATGGGCATCCCGGCACCGCCGTCGTGGTGGTCGAGGTCGCCGATACCTCCCTCGCTCTCGACCGTGAACGCAAGAGGTCACTCTACGCGCGATCGGACATTCCGGAGTACTGGATCCTGAACCTCGTCGAGAGGACCCTGGAGGTTTATCTCGAGCCAGCCGGTGATGGCTACCGGAGCCGGAGCGTGCTTCGGCCGGGCGACGCGGTGCCTGCACTCGCTCCCCGCAAGGGCCCGATCCGGGTGGACGACGTCATTCCCTGAGCCGGCGTCATCGCGGGAGGGGTCGTCGTGGAGCGCTCCCCGGACGGGCACTCTCGGTCGGGCCCGTCCCGATCGAGTTTGGCTGGGTGCACGAGCAGCCCTCGACGTCGTGGCGCGAGTCCCGACCACGCCGGCGCCGCCGCGTAACCGAGCCCCGACCCTGTTCGGGGGCACCGGTGATCCACCGCGCGGGTGGGCGGGGACCGATCCCCTGCACGTGGGCTGCCACGACCTGCAATGGGGCGTGCCCGTCTGCGACGCGGAGCTTCCGAGCCGGGATTCGGACTTCGAGCACATCGCCCACCACACGCCGCTCCGTCTCTGGCGCCCCTGACCGGATCCTGCGCGAAGGCGCCCACGCGACGCGGAAGAGGCCGGAGCCCCCTCGCGCTGTCACCCCCGGCGTTCCCGGCTTTCGCCGGAAAAACGGGCTTCGTGCCGTCACCACTGGATTCCGGCCCGCGCCGGACTGACGATCCTCGTGCCGTCACCCCGGCGCAGGTCGGTGGATTCCGGCTTGCGCCGGAACGAGGGAAGGCGCCCGGCGGTCCGAATTAGAATCAGGGGCGGACAGGGGACCATGAAGCTCGTCCAGCGCGAAGCCGCGGGCCGGAGATGCCTGTTGCCGGCCGTGCTCGCCCTGCTGCCTCTTGCCTCTCCCGCCCGCGCCGCCTCCGATCCCCTCGAGCCGCCGGAGCTCTCCCGCTACGTGCGGTGGGGTTTCCTGCGGGTCCGCCCCGCGATCAACGTCAGCAACGTGGGCTACGACGACAACGTCTTCTACCGCACCGGGGATCAACCGAAGGAGGGCGACTACACGGCGACGGTCTCGCCGAGGGTCGAGGGGGTCGTGCTGTTCGGCAGCCGCGCCTTCTTCACGTTCGACGAGCAGCTCGACTACGTCGCCTTCGTCCGCCACACGGGCGAGAGCTACTTCAACCAGCGAGGGTCGGGCCGCCTCACGGTTCCCTTCGGCAAGGTCGGGGTCTTCCTCGAGGGCGCCTACAACCGCCTCCGCGACCGGCCGACCAGCGAGCTCGATGTCCGGGCGGCGCGGCGGGAGGTCCGGGCGGGCGCAGGGCTCCTCTTCAGGCTCGGCTCGAGGACGGACCTCGAGGTCGGACGCACCCGCAGCCGCTGGCGGAACCGCGACCCGGACTACTGCGCCCGGCTCGAGGGCGACACCTGCGCGCTCGACATCGGCGACCTCCTCGACCGCGTCGAGGAGGGCGAGCGCGTCAAGGCCCGCTACCGATTCGCCGGCGAGTCGCGCGTCCTGCTCGAGGCGGCGCGCCTCGACGTGACCTTCGACAGCGACGAGGTCGGTCGGGGCCCCGTCTTCGGCCGCGACTCCAGACAGCGCCGGTGGCTCGCGGGGATCGAGCTCGGAAGGAGAAGCCGTCTGTCGGGGGTTGTCCGGGCAGGGCGTGCCCGCTTCGATTCCGCCACACCGGGCCGCCCCGACTTCGGCGGCTGGATCGGCGACGGGCAGCTCGGCTACCGGCTCGGCTCCGCGACGACCGTGCGGGTCGGGGGCAAGCGCGACGTGGGCTACGCGGTCTGGGAGGCGAACCAGTACTACCTGCAGACGGCGTGGGAGGCCCGCGTCGTCCACTACTTCAACCGGCTGCTCGGGGCCGAGGCGGGCGGCTCCAACGGCCGTTTGACTTTCCCCGGCGGCACGACCGCGGACCGGCGAGACCGCATCGGGACGGCGGACCTCGGCGTCCGGTTCCGGTTCCGCGAGAGGCCGGACGGGAGGAGGATCGAGTATCGGCTCGCGATGACGCGCTTCCGACGGGACTCCTCGCGGGACGCGCTCGACCAGTCCCGGACGATCGTGGGCGTCGGGGCGACCTTCGGGTACTGAGCCCCCGGGGCCTCGGTTACACCTCGGCGCCACCTGTCGCGATCGCGATGAAGTTCGCCGGGACGCGGAGCACCTCCCCGACTGCCGGGCTGTCCTGGCTCGGTCCCTCCGGCGCCGTTCGAGGCCGCCGCGGAGTGGCCTCGACCGGAAGCCCCGGCCGCTGTCGCGGCGTCAAGGACGAGAAACTCCGACGGCGGAAACCGTCGCGGGTCGGCGAAGTCGAGGCCGAAGGTCGCGCGATAGCGCCCCTCGGCCTTGACCGCCGGGGGAAGCCCATGAGGAGCGTCCTCGTCGAGCTCGATGCTCGCGGTTTCGTGACGAGAGGCAGGATCCGCTCGGAGGCGAGGGGCGCGCCGCTGGCCAGGACCGCCGCGACGTCCTCCCGGGTCAGGCCCGGGACGTCCTCACGCAGGGCACTTCCGGACGAGTCAAGCTCCGGGGTTGCAGCCCGCGAGCGCGTCGCGTCCCGGAAAGGAAACACGACTCGCCGCCAGACCTTGATCTGTCGTTTCGGTTCGCTATGTTCGCCGCATGTCATCCTCGGCGGCGTCGGGGACGATCGAGCGAGC
>JBBIHW010000366.1:0-3086 GCA_037446795.1 Acidobacteriota bacterium | reverse complement strand
GCGGCCCTGCCCGCGCGCCTCGTCCCGACAGAAGCCGGTGGCGATCACCGTCACCTTGATCTGACCGCGCAAGGCCCGGTCAATGACCGTGCCGAAAATGATGTTCGCGTCCGGATCCGCGGCCTCGTGGACGATCTGCGCCGCCTCGGACACCTCGTGGAGCGTCATGTCCTCGCCACCGGTCACGTTGATGAGGACGCCCCGTGCCCCGTGGATGGAGGCGTCCTCGAGGAGGGGGGACGAGATGGCCCGCTGCGCGGCCTCCACCGCGCGGTGCTCGCCCTCGGCGACGCCGGTCCCCATGAGGGCCATGCCCATGCCGGCCATGATCGTCTTGGCGTCCGCGAAGTCCAGGTTGATCTCGCCGGGCACGGTGATCAGGTCCGAAATGCCCTGCACGGCCTGGCGGAGGATGTCGTCGGCCATGAGGAAGGCCTCCGCGAGGGGCGTGCCCTGCTCGACCGTGTGCAGCAGCTTGTCGTTGGGAATCGTCAGCACGGTGTCGGCGACCTGGCGCAGGGAGGCGAGCCCTTCCTCGGCCTGCTGCCGCCGCCTTCGTCCCTCGAACGAGAAGGGCTTCGTCACGACGGCGACGACCAGGGCGCCCATCTCGCGCGCGAGGTTCGCCACGACGGGGGCCCCGCCGGTCCCGGTGCCCCCGCCGAGGCCGGCCGTCACGAACACCATGTCGGCCCCCTGCAGCGCCTCGAGCACCTTGTCCGTGTCCTCGAGCGCGGCGCTGCGGCCGATCTCGGGGTTCGCGCCGGCGCCGAGCCCCTTGGTGAGGTGGGCGCCGAGCTGGAGCTTCACGGGCGCGCGGCTCGCGCGAAGCGCCTGGCAGTCCGTGTTGGCGGCGATGAAGTCCACGCCGGCCACGTTCGCCGCGATCATGCGGTTGACGGCATTGCCGCCTCCCCCGCCCACGCCGATGACCTTGATCACGGCGGCGGGGGGCTGCCCGTCCGCGAAGGCGAGGTCCGCTACCCTCGACTGCTCGGCTGCGTCGTCCATCCGGATCATGCTCTTCCCCTCCCGATCGGTTTCGTCCGGACCGGCCCGGTCGCCGGCCCTGTGTCCCTTCCCTCAGAACATCCCCGACAGCCACGCGCGCACGCGGCCGCCCATCTTCTCGAGCAGCGTCGCCGGTGCCGCGAGCCGCAGTCGCCGCCGCGGCGAGGGCCGGTGCCGGGAGCCGTACAGGGCCAGCCCGACCGCGGTGGCGTACTGCGGGTTCGCTGCGGAATCGGAGAGGCCTCCCACGCCGGAGGGCTGGCCCCGCCGAACGGGGACGTCGAAGACCTGCTCGGCGATCTCGATCATCCCGGGCAGGAGGCTGCCCCCGCCGGTGAGCACGACGCCGGCGTTGAGCGCGCAGTCGAAGCCCGCGCGCACGATCTCGTCCCGGATGAGGGTGAAGATCTCCTCCGCCCGCGGCTCCAGGATCTCGGCGAGCACCTGGCGCGACAGCAGCCGCGGCTTGCGCCCGCCCACCGAGGGCACCTCGATCGCCTCGTCCTCCTCCACGAGGGAGGCGAGGGCGCAGCCGTGCTTCCGCTTCAGCCGCTCCGCGTCGGCGATGGGGGTCCTGAGCCCCACCGCCAGGTCGTTGGTGAAGTGGTTGCCCCCGACCGGGAGCACCGCCGTGTGCCCGATGGACCCGCGCTCGAAGATCGCCAGGTCCGTCGTCCCGCCTCCCACGTCCAGGAGGGCGACGCCGAGGTCCTTCTCGTCGGAGGTCAGTACGGCGTCGGCCGCAGCGAGTTGCTCGAGGACCGTGTCGCGCACCTCGATCCCGGCCATGTTCACGCACGTGACGAGGTTCTGCACGGAGGTCGTCGAGGCTGTCACGACGTGCACGTTCGCCTCGAGCCTCGATCCGATCATCCCCACGGGGGAGGTGATCCCCTTCTGGTCGTCGAGCACGTACTCCTGCGGCAGGACGTGGAGGATCTCCCGGTCGGCCGGGATGCTCACGGCCTGCGCGGCCTCGAGGACCCGCCTCAGATCCTCGCGGGAGACGGTGCGGTCCCTTCCGCAGACGGCCACCACGCCGCGGCTGTTGAAGGAGCGGATGTGGCCGCCGGCGAGACCGACCGTGGCCGCGTCCACGCTGACCCCCGCCATCGCCTCCGTCTGCTCCACGCACGCGCGGATCGAGTCGGCCGTCGCGTCCAGGTTGACGACCACGCCTTTGCTGAGGCCGCGGGAGGGCGCCTCCCCGAGGCCCACGATCTCCACCCCGTCGCCGTTGCGCGCCTCCGCGATGACGCAGGCGACCTTGGTGGTCCCGATGTCGAGCCCGACGACGAAACGCTCGTTCTTGGCCATGGTCAATCGCTCCCGTCGGGGGCCGGAGCGGCCTCCGGCACCGCGATGAACCGCCCGCTCCACCTCAGGTCCACGGTCCGCAAGGGGCCGAGCTTGCGCGCGACCTCGGCTCCGCGGGCGACGTAAAGATCCACGTTTCGGTCCACGCGCTCGGGATCGAGCAAGAGCAGAGGCCCCGGCTCGACCAGGCGAACGGCCACGCGGTCCGGTTCGGAGAGGTCGAGCTCCGAGATCCGCGAGGCGAATGCCGGCGAGGAGCCCGCGAGCCGGCCGAGCAGCTCGACGCCCCGGGCGAGGGCGGCGTCCTCGGGGCCATCGAGGCCGGTGAGGACGGGCAGGTCAGGGGCCAGCCCGGGCCCGAACGGCCCGAGCAGCTTCCCGCGCTCGTCCACCACCTGCACGAGCCCGCCGATCACCGCCAGGGCGGCGGGCCTCCTCTCCTTCACCTGCACCCGCAGCGTGCCGGGCAGCCGGCGCTTGACGTCCGCCTCGAGGACCCACGGGTGCGACTCGATCCGGCGGGTCGCGCTGGACAGGGACAGGCCGAGCAGGTTGTCCCCCATCAGGGGCTCGAGCGTGCGCCGCAGCTCCTCCGGCGCGGCACGGCGGGCGCCCACGACCTCCACGCTCTCCAGGGCCAGGGCGCGGCTCGTCAGGAGGTGGCGGACCGCGCCCGCGCCGGCGAGGGTCAGGACCCCCGCCATGCCGAGATGGACCGCCACGGCCGCCCCCCAGCGAAGCGCGCTCCTCAGACGCCG
>JBBIHW010000365.1:0-3104 GCA_037446795.1 Acidobacteriota bacterium | reverse complement strand
CGCACGGCGTCGCGGGCCCTCACGCTCGCCGCGCTCCCCTTCCTGGAGCGACTGGCCGGGCAGGGGCTCGCGGGAGCGCTGCGGGCGGCGCCCGGCCTGGCGCGGGGGGTCTCGCTCTACCGGGGGCGGCCGGTCCACGACCTTCCGGCCAGGACCCTCGGGGTCGCCGCGGCGCCCCTCGAGAGCCTGCTCGAGGACTGAGGCAGCGGCACCGGCGAGGCGCCATGCGGTGGATGTCCGATTACCGGAGCAAGCTCTGCACCGCCGAAGAGGCCGTGCGGCTCGTCGAGGGCGGCCAGCACGTCTACTACAGCGGCAACGCAGCGATCCCGCAGGGACTCGTCCGGGCCCTCGCCGAACGCCACCGGGAGCTGCGGGACGTCCAGCTCGTCCACGTCCTGCTGCTCGGGGAAGATCCGCTCAGCCGCCCCGAGATGGCCGGGCACTTCCGTCACAACTCCCTGTTCGTGGGCCCCGCCGACCGCGACGCGGTCAACGAGGGTCGCGCGGACTACGTGCCCGTCTTCCTGCACCAGATTCCGCGCCTGCTCGACGAGAAGATCATCCCCCTCGACGTGGCCATGGTGCAGGTGTCGAGGCCCGACGAGCACGGGTTCATGAGCTTCGGGGTCGAGGTCCTGGCGGCGCGCGCCGCGTGCCGGAACGCCCGGAGGGTCATCGCGCAGGTCAACGAAGCCATGCCCCGCGTGCTGGGGGACTCCTTCCTCCACGTCAGCCGCGTGGACCGGATCGTGGAGATCACCGAGCCGCTGCCGGAGCTCGCGCCGAGGCCGGCGACGGACGTGGAACGCAGGATCGGGGAGCACGTCCGCGGCCTGATCCCCGACGGAGCGACCGTGCAGATGGGCATCGGCGGGATCCCGGACACGGTCTACGAGATGCTGGACGGTGTCCAGGACGTGGGGATCCACACGGAGATGCTCTCGGATGGCGCCATGCGCGCCATCGAGCGCGGCATCGTCACCGGGGCCGCGAAGACCCTCCACCCGGGCAAGGCCGTCATCACGTTCGCCCTGGGGACCCGCAGACTGTACGACTTCCTGGACAACAACCCGGTGATCGAGGCCCATCCGGTGGACCACGTCAACGACCCGGTCGTCATCAGCCAGCACGACCGGATGGTGGCGGTCAACTCCGCCATCGAGGTGGACCTCACGGGCCAGGTCTGCGCGGACTCCATCGGGACCCGGATCTACTCCGGCTTCGGGGGGCAGGTGGACTTCATCCGCGGGGCGGCCCGCTCGCGTGGCGGCAGACCCATCATCGCGCTCCCCTCGACGACGCGCGCGGGTACCTCCCGGATCGTGCCGACCCTGAAACCGGGAGCCGGCGTCGTGACCTCGCGCGCCGACGTCCACTACGTCATCACCGAGCACGGCGTCGCACACCTGTTCGGCAGGAACCTCCGTCAGCGCGCCGAGGCCCTGATCGCCGTCGCGCACCCCGACCACCGCGAGGAGCTGGAACGGGCGGCGAAGCAGAGAAGGCTGCTGCCCTGAACGGCCGCGGCCCGCGCTCAGAGGCCGCGGGCCACACCGCCGCGCCGGCCGTCTCCCACGCCCGTCAGCTCGCCGGTCCGCGGGTCGCGCTCGATGGCGTTCACCTGGCCGATGTGACGGGGTGCGGCGGCGGACAGCTCCGAGATGTCGCGCAGATCGTGGCCGAGGGCGCGGAGCGGGTCGAGCTGGTCGCCGGTGAACTCCTGGCTTTCCACGAACAGCGAGTCCGGAAGCCACTGGTGGTGATAGCGAGGCAGGGCCACCGCCTCCGGGAGCGGGACTCCGAACGCCAGCCGGTTGAGCAGGACGAGCGTGACGGCGCTGATGATCCGGCCCCCGCCGGCGCCGCCGACAACGAGCACCGTCTCGCCGTCTCGTGCGACGAGAGTCGGGGCCATGGAGGAGAGCGGGCGCTTGCCGGGCTCGACCCGGTTGGCCTCCGACTGCACGAGCCCGTGCACGTTGGGCGCGCCGGGCCTGGTGGTGAAGTCGTCCATCTCGTTGTTGAGAAGGAAGCCGAGGCCCGGAACGGTGACGCCGGCCCCGAACGTCTCGTTGAGCGTGTACGTGCTGGCCACCGCGTTCCCCCGGGCGTCCACGACGGCGAAGTGCGTCGTGCTCGAGCTCTCGAGGGCCGCCGCCGCAGCGGCGTCCTCGCAGCCCGGGTCCCGGGCGGCCTCCGGGACGGCCTCGGGCGTCTTCAGCTCGGCACCGCTCGAGGCGCGATCGCGGGGGATCGAGGCGGCGAGCCTCGCGGCGCGCTCGCGGCTCGTGAGCGCGCTCACCGGGACGCAGGCGAAGTCGGGATCCGCCAGATACAGCGCGCGGTCGGCGAAGGCTCGGCGCATGGCCTCGGCGACCAGGTGGATGGTGCCAGGATCGGCCGGGCGGGCTCGCGCGGGGAGGGCGAGGTCGAGGACGTTGAGTGTTTCGAGGAGGGCCACCCCGCCGGAGCTGGGAGGCGGCGCGGTGAGGATCTCGTAGCCGCGGAAGCTGCCCCGCAGGGGCTCGCGCGCCTTCACGCGATAGGCGGCGAGGTCGGCCCGGGTCACGAGGCCGCCGTGGCGTCTCATCTGCCTCTCGATCGCCCTGGCGATGGAGCCCTCGTAAAACGCGCGCGCCCCTTCGCGGCCGAGGGTTTCGAGCGTTCGCGCCAGGTCGTTCTGCTTCAGGGTCTCGCCCGGCTCGAGCGCCCCGCCGCGGCGGAAGAAAATGCGGCGGCTCGCGCGGGACTTCCCGAGCCGCGCGGCGTGCTCCTCGATGTCCCGCGAGAGTCTGCCATCCACGGGGAACCCCTCGCGGGCGAGGCGGATCGCCGGCTCGAGCAGCTCCTTCCAGGGTCGCGATCCGTAGCGGGCGAGCGCGAAGGCGAGGCCGGCGACGGTCCCGGGAACGCCGGCCGACCCCCAGCCCTCCGCACTGCTCGAGCCCCCTCCGCTGGCGCGGACGAACATGTCCGGGGTGGCGGCGCCGGGGGCGACCTCGCGGTAGTCCACGAACGCGGCGTCGCCGCCGGCCGTGCGGACGAGCATGAAGCCGCCGCCGCCGAGGTTGCCGGCCTGCGGGTACGTGACCGCGAGCGCG
>JBBIHW010000364.1:0-3115 GCA_037446795.1 Acidobacteriota bacterium | reverse complement strand
GTCCTGGTTCTCGACCTCCGCGGGCGCTGCGAGTTCACTGACTACTTCGTCATCTGTCACGGAACCTCCACCCGTCAGGTCCTCACGATCGCCGAGGCGGTGGAGGAGCGCCTCGCCCGGCGCTTCGACCTCCGGCCCGGCCACGTGGAGGGCCGCGCGGCCGGGGAGTGGGTCCTGCTCGATTACTTCGACTTCGTCGTCCACGTCTTCCTCGACGAGAGGCGAGCCTTCTACGGGCTCGAGCGCCTCTGGGGCGACGCGCGCCCGCTCGAGCTCGCCGAGCTGCGGCTCGGGCGCGCGGTGGCGGAGTAGCGCAGCGCCTCGAGGTCCCCGCCATGAGGCTCGTGACGCGAGAGCCGGCGTTCGCCGAGCTGATCCGTCTCGCCGGGCGCGCCGCGCGCTCCGACGCCAACGTGTTTCTGACGGGGGAATCGGGCACCGGCAAGACCGCCCTCGCCCGGTTCATCCACGAAGCGAGCCCGCGGCGCGAGGGCCCGTTCGTCGAGGTGCCCTGCGCGAGCCTGCCGGCCGAGCTGCTCGAGGACGAGCTGTTCGGACACGAGCCCGGAGCCTTCACCGACGCGCGCGAGGAGCGCTCCGGACGCTTCGAGCGGGCTCACGGGGGCACGCTCCACCTCGACGAGGTCGGCGAGCTGAGCACGGCGACGCAGGCCAAGCTCCTTCGCGCCATCGACGAGAAGCGGTTCGAGCGGCTTGGAGGAAGCCGGACGCTCGAGGTGGACGTCCGCATCGTCGCCTCCACGCGCGAGGATCCCGAGCGGCTCGTCGGGGAGGGACGGCTGCGCGAGGACCTGTTCTTTCGCCTGGACGTGGTGCGGCTCCGCCTGCCGCCCCTGCGGGAGCGGCCGGGCGACGTGGCTCCCCTCGCGCGGGCCTTCCTCGAGGAGGCGGTGGCGCGGCACCGGCTCCCGCCGAAGCGCCTGCTCCCCTCCGCGATCGAGACGCTCGAGCGCTACGGGTGGCCGGGCAACATCCGGCAGCTCCGGCACGTCGTGGAAGCGGCCGCGGTTCTCTCCACGGGGCAGGAGATCGGGCCCGCGGACCTGCCCGCGGAGCTCTCCCGCGGCGACGCCGGGATGGTCCGGACGGCGGCGGCCAGCCGCATGACCCTGCGCGAGCTCGAAGAGGCCTACATTGACGAGGTCCTCCGCGCGACGCGCGGCAACAAGGCGGCCGCCGCCCGCATCCTCGGCATCGCCCGCAAGACGCTGCACGAGAAGCTGCGGGCGCGGACCGGCAGGCGCCCGGGCCCATGAGGCTCCGGCTGATCTCGGTGGGCCGGCCCCGAGAGGCGAAGCCGCGGGCCCTGCACGACGACTACGCGTCTCGTCTCGGGAAGCTCGGCGTGGTTTACGAGAGCCGGTGGATCGAGGAAGTGCGCTCCGCGGGCCGCTACGCCCGCGACCACGTGCGCGAGCGGGAGACGCGGGCGCTCCTCGAGGCCGCCGGAGAGGACGGAGCGCGGATCGTCCTCGACCGGGCCGGCGAGGCGCTGTCGAGCGAGGCGCTCGCCGCCAGGCTCGAGCGGTGGGCCTCCAGGCGCGCCACGTTTCTCGTCGGGGGCCCGCTGGGGCTCGACCGGAAGGCTCTCGCCCGCGCCGACTTCGTCTGGTCGCTCTCCCCCCTCACCTTCCCCCACGAGCTCGTGCGAGCCCTCGTCGCCGAGCAGCTCTACCGGGCGGTGACGATCCTCCGCGGCATCCCGTATCACCGCTGATCCGCGCCCGCGCTTGACGCTGCTGGAGCGGGTTGACTAAGCTGGCCTCGAGCGATGAAGGTCCGGACCTTTCTCTACATCGTGCTGGCGCTCGGCGTCCTGTACGCGCTGGCGGCGCTGTTCGAATCGAACCGCGAGGTGCTCGAGCGCCCCTTCCACGTGTGGGGCGGCGTGGACCTGCCCGTCGGCCTGATGCTCGTCGTCTGCCTCGGGCTCGGGGTCGCCATCAGCGTCCTCGCCGGCCTGACGCGCGAGTTCGGCCAGCTCGTGCAGCGCCGGCGCGCCGCCCGGCGGACGAGACGGGCCGAGGAGATCGAGGAGGAGTACTCGCGGGGCCTCGTGGCCGTCCTCGAGGGCCGGGAGGACGAGGCCGTGCGGCATCTGCGCGCGGTTCTCGAGCGGGACAGTCGCCACTTCAACGCCCTGCTCAAGCTCGGAGAAGTGCTCCGGCACCGGAACCGCGTGGACGAGGCCATCGAGCTGCACCGCAAGGCTCACCACCTCAAGGAGGAGGATACCCGGCCCCTGTACGCGCTCGTGGACGACTACGAGGCGAAGGGCGACATGGAGCGGGCGCGGGCGGTCCTCGGGCGCATCATCGCCCTCAAGAAGCAGTCCGTGTCCGCGTGGAGGAAGCTCCGCTCGCTCCACACGAAGGAGAAGAACTGGGACAAGGCGCTCGAGGCGCACGAGCAGGTGGAAAAGTACCTGCGAGCGGGCGATCCGCGCGATGCCGCGGACCGCAGGGTCGGCCGAGGCCTCCGCTACGAGATCGCCGCCGAGCAGCTCGCCCGCGGCCGCCCGAAGGAGGCCGCAGCCGGCCTCCGCCGCATCCTCAAGGACGACCCGCAGTTCATCCCGGCGCACGTCAAGCTCGGGGAGGCGCTCGTCGAGCAGGGTCAGGAGACCGAGGCGGTGGAGGCCTGGTACCGGGGGTTCGAGCTCACGGGCTCGCCCATCTTCCTCACCGTCCTCGAGGAGCACTACCTCGAGCGCGACCAGCCTCTGGCGGCCATCGAGGCCCTGAAGCTGTGCGTCGAGCGCGCGCGGAAGGACACGGTCCCGCGGTTCTACCTGGGGAAGCTCTACTTCCGGCTCGAGATGCTGGACGACGCGCTGGCGGTCCTCACCGGGCTCGAGGGGCGGGCCTCCTACGCGCCGACCCTCCACTACCTCATCGGGCGCATCCACGAGAGGCGGCGCAACACCACCGAGGCCGTGCGCGAGTACCGGAAGGTCATCAAGGAGATGGAGCTCGTCCAGCTCGAGTATCGCTGCCGCTGCTGCGGCCGGACCGAGATGGAGTGGGCGGCGCGGTGCCCCGGCTGCGGCGAGTGGAACGCGATCGAGGTGAACTTCCGCGAGGAGATCTCGCTC
>JBBIHW010000363.1:0-3129 GCA_037446795.1 Acidobacteriota bacterium | reverse complement strand
CTGAACCTCCTGCGCGCCTTTCAGGAGTTCGCGCGGCTCGAGAGTTCGGGCGGGATCCTTCTGCTCGCGTGCACCGTCGTCGCGCTGCTCTGGGCGAACTCGCCCTGGACCCACGGCTATTTCAAGCTGTGGGAGACCGAGGCCGCGGCGCGCGTCGGTTCTTTCGAGATCGCCCGGTCCCTCGTCGAGTGGATCAACGAGGGCCTGATGGTGGTCTTCTTCTTGCTCGTCGGCTTGGAGATCAAGCGGGAGATGCTCGTCGGCGAGCTCAGCTCCCCGCGGCAGGCGTTGCTGCCCGTGCTGGCGGCGGCCGGAGGCATGGCGGTGCCGGCGGCGATCTACCTCCTGTTCAACGCGGGTACGGAGGGGGCCCAGGGCTGGGGGGTGCCGGTCGCCACGGACATCGCCTTTTCGCTGGGGGTTCTCGCGCTGCTGGGCCGGCTCGCCCCCTGGAGCGCGAAGGTGTTCCTCACGGCCTACGCCATCGCGGACGACCTCGGCGCCGTCCTCGTCATCGCCCTCTTCTACACGGGCGAGCTCTCGCTCGGTCGGCTCGGGGTGGCGGCGCTCGTCCTCGCCTACCTCGTCGGCGCCAACGTGGCGGGGGTGCGCCACGCCATGGCCTACGTGCTGCCCGCCCATATCCTCTGGCTGGCCCTTCTCGGATCGGGCATTCACGCCTCGATCGCGGGCGTGCTCATCGCCTTCACCATCCCGGTGAGGAACGAGACGGGAGGCGCCGAGGGCTCGCTTCTCCACCGGATGGAGCGCGCGCTGCACCCTTGGGTGAGCTTCTTCATCCTGCCGCTGTTCGCCCTGGCGAACGCCGGGGTGGAGCTCCCGCGGGAGGCCGCGGGCTCGCTCGCCCACCCGGTGACGGCCGGCGTCGCCCTCGGGCTCGTCCTCGGCAAGCCCATCGGGGTCGTCTCGACGTGCTACCTCGCGGTGCGCTTCCGGGTGGCAGCGCTGCCGGGCGGGGCGAGCTGGCGGCACATGGTCGGGGCTGGGATTCTCGGAGGCATCGGGTTCACCATGGCGCTGTTCATCGCTCACCTGGCCTTCGGCGACCAGGCGCACCTCGCGGAGGCCAAGATCGGCGTCCTGGCGGGTTCGCTCGCGGCGGGCCTGGCGGGCTGGGCGGTGCTCCGCTTCGGAGGGGAGGGGCGTCCGCGGCACCGCGACTGACCGCGCCGGACCGACTTTACAGTGCCCGGCCGGCGCGCTACCTTGCCCGATCGCGGACTCGGAGGGCTGGGGACCATGGGGACGTACCACAAGGTCGCCAAGACGAAGCAGCTGTCCCCCGGCAAGGCGCTCGCCGTCGAGGTCGAGGGACGGCGCATCGCCCTGTTCCACGCGGGAGGGAAGATCTACGCCATCGGGGACACTTGTACGCATCGGGGCGGGCCGCTGTCGGAAGGCGTCCTCGCGGAAACGTCGGTCGCCTGCCCGTGGCACGGAGCCGAGTTCGACGTGAGGACCGGCGAGGTGCTGGGCCCGCCTGCCGAGAGCCCGGTGCCCGCCTATCCGGTCCGGGTCTCCGGCGAGGACATCGAGGTCGAGATCTAGCTTGGGAGACCCCCGCACCTTGGGCGAGCGCGCGCGCGAGGACCACGAAGCCGCCGGCCCCCCTGCCCCAGGTCGCGAGCGGACCGGAGCAAGCCCGGCCGGGCCCGCACCGACGGCGCAGCCCGCCCGCTTCAAGCCGGGGGTTCGCGTCGAGGACCTCCCGGGCGGGGAGGATCCGGTCCGCCGCCCCGGGCCCGGGGGCCGGATCACGGGGCGCGCCCTCGTCTTCTGGGACCCGGCTCGGCCCGGCAGCAAGCGGGACGCCATCGACACGGACCAGATCACGCCCTCGGCCTACTGCGTCTCCGAGAGCCTCGAGGCCCTCGACGAGAAGTGGAAGGAAGGGGCCTTCAAGTACTTGATGCCCGACTTCCGGGAGCGCGTCCGACGGGGGGAGACCTTCCTCGTCGCCGGCGACCGGTTCGGCATCGGCTCCTCGCGCGAGATGAGCCCGGCCGGGCTCAAGGCCCTCGCCGAGGAGGCCGGCCTCGAGCTGGTCATCGTGTGCGGCCGGAACATGGGCGACATCTTCCGCCGGAACGGGTTGAGCATCGGGCTGCACGTCGTCCAGTGCCCGGAGGCGGTCGAGGACGCCGAGGACGGCGACCTGCTCTCGTTCGATCCCGGGACGCGGCGCCTCGCCAACGAGACGCGCGGCAAGAGCTACGAGCCTCTCCCGCTGACGCCGAAGGAGGAGGAGATCCGTCGCTCGGGCGGCATCGTGGCCGTGGGGCGGCGGGAGCTCCGCAGGTCGGCCGAGACGGTCCCGCGGATCGAGTGGCCCGATCCCGGCACCGCCCGGCGCCTCACCACGACGGAGCAGATCGTCTGGGCCCACCGCGTGGACCGCGACGCGAAGGTCGAGCCGGGCGCCACGCTCCGCCTGTACGCGGATCTGCTGCCCGCCTCCGACGGTACGGCTCCCCTCGCCATCCACACCTTTAACCGGATCACGGGGGGAGACACGATCTTCCCGCGCCAGGCCGCGATCGCCAACGACCACTTCGTCTTCACGGGCAGGGAGCCGGACGAGAAGCAGACGGCGATCGGCCGGGCCTTCGCCGCGGCTCACGGCATCGAGAGGCCGTACTACGCGACGCCGGGCGACGGCATCTTCCACTTCTACTTTCCCGAGCAGGGACTCGTGGTGCCGGGCCAGTTCATCGCCGGCGCGGACTCCCACAGCCGTGCCTACGGCGCGTACGGGGCGGTGGGCGTCGGGGTCGGCTCCACGACCCTCGGCTTCGGCTGGGCCACGGGCTACGTCTACATCACCCTCGCCCGGGCGCGCCGCGTCGTGTTCACGGGACGGCTCCGGCCGTGGGCGAGCGGCAAGGACATCGTGCTGCGGCTCCTCCAGCGATGGGGCGCAGCGCAGGCCCAGGGCATGTCGGTCGAGTTCGTGGACGCGAACCGGCAGCTGCCGATCTCCTACCGGAACACGATCTGCAACATGATGGCGGAGGCCGAAGCTAATATTTTTTTCTTCGCTACCTACGAGATCAACACCGCCTGGTACCGGGAGAAGGGAATGGCCGACCTGCCCTACCCGCTGCTCCG
>JBBIHW010000362.1:0-3207 GCA_037446795.1 Acidobacteriota bacterium | reverse complement strand
GCTCGCCCTCGCGTGGTACGCCCCGCCCGGCGACCGCGGACTCGCGCTGGGCGGCCGGCTCGCGGCCGTGCCGTTTCTCGTGCGCCACGCCGCGGGCTTCGATGCCGCTCGCGCCTGCCGATTCGCCTGGACGGTCTATGGTCCGGAACGCAGGACAGGCGGTGACCCCGTCCGTCGCGAAGGCCGCGATGGCATCCCTCGCCCTGTCGCGCCCTCTTCATCGAGGCCGGGATCGAGATCGTCCCCGGCGCGCTGCCGTACGCGAGCTTCCGGCGAGTCGGACCAACCGAGGAGAGCATCCGCCGAGGCGGCCCGCTCGCCCGGGCGGCAGAGTCGCGCTCACGCCGCGCTGGCTCCCGCCGCGCGGCCGAGGCCTTTCGGGCGGATCAGGCGCTCCACGAGGGCGAGCGCGCCGTCCACGACGAGGGCAAGCGCTGCGGCGGGCAGCGCTCCGGAGAGGATCATGGTCGTGTCGGCGAGCTGAAGCCCCGAGACGATCGGCACGCCGAGCCCTCCCGCCCCGATGAACGCCGCCAGCGTGGCCGTGCCGACCGTGAGCACGCCGGCCGTGCGCACGCCGGCGAGGATCACGGGTGCCGCGAGGGGCAGGCGCACCTGGAGCAGCAGCTCCCGGTCGGTCATCCCGAGCGCCCTGGCCGAGTCCACGACGGCCTGCGGTGCCTCGCGGAGCCCGGTGTACGTGTTCCGCAGGATGGGGAACAGGGAGTAGATCCAGAGCGCGGCCAGAGCCGGCGCGATGCCGATGCCCAGCAGCGGGATCATGAAGGCCAGCAGCGCGATCGAGGGGATGGTCTGCGTGATTCCGACCGCTCGGATCGCGGTCTCGGCCCACCGCCGGCGTCGCTCGAGCCAGAGCCCGAGGGGCACGGCCAGCGCGACGCCGAGCACCAGGGCCGCTGCCGACAGCCCGAGGTGCTCGCCCGTGCGGCGCAGGAGCTCGCTCCGGTTCGTCCAGAGGTAGCCCCCGAGGCTGCGGCCGCGCGTGGAGACCGCCGCCACCTCGTGCCGACCCGCAAGGCCGAGCGACTCCAGGGCGTCCTGCGCGACGCGCTCGACGGGCTCCCCGCGCTCCTGAACCCTCAGATTGAGGGCTCGCATCGCGGCCTCGTCCAGGGAGCCCGCCAGCAGTCCCAGCGCTGCCACGACCTCCGGGCGTCGCCGCGCCGTCTCGCCCCGCACGAGCGCCGCGGCATCGTACGGAGGGAAGAACCGCCGGTCGTCCTCGAGGACCACCAGGTCGTGCACGAGCAGCCGCCCGTCGGTAGTGTACACGTCGAGGCAGTCCACGCGGCGCGCGGCGGCGGCCTGGTACTTGAGCGCCTGCTGCATCGAGACGACCTTCCGGAACTCGAGGCCGTAGGCGCGCTGCAGCCCGGCCAGGCCGTCCTCGCGCTCGATGAACTCGTATCCGAACCCGGCGACGAGATCCCGCGACATGCGCGCCAGGTCGCTGATCGTGCGAAGACCGTGGCGCACCGCGAGCTCCCGCGGCACGCCGAGAGCCCAGGAGTTCGCGAAGCCGAGCGGGGCGACCCACCAGAGATCGTACCGGGCGAGGAACTCGCCGCGCACGCGATTGAGCGTCTCCTCGGGATCCGCCAGGGGCCGCTCGCCGAGGATCGTGACCAGCCCCGTGCCCGTGTACTCGGGGTAAAGATCGATCGCGCCGGACCGCAGCGCCTCGAAGCACACCTGCGTCCCGGCGAGCCCCAGGCGCCGCTCGACCGGGACACCCGCGCGCTCCTCGATGAGCCGCGCGAACATCTCCGCGAGGAGCCGGCTTTCCTCGAAGTTCTTCGAGCCGACCACGATTCGGTCGGCAGCGAGTCCCGGGCCTGCGGCGAGCCACAGGACCGCGGCGAGGAGGAGGGCGCGCCCGGTCACGCCGGGGCTCCGGGGACCCGGCCGACGAGGGCGCGGACGTAGTCGCCCGCGGGCCGTGCCCTCAGCTCCGCGCCGGTGGCCACTTGCAGGATCCTTCCCGCCCGCATCACGGCGATCCGGTCGCCGAGCCGGAAGGCCTCCTGGAGGTCGTGGGTCACGAGCAGCATCGTCTTGCCCAGCTCCACTTTGAGCCGCAGGAACTCCCCTTGCAGCTCGACCCTGGTGAGCGCATCGAGCGCGCCGAACGGCTCGTCGAGCAGGATGACCTCGGGCTCCGCCGCGAGGGCGCGCGCGAACGCGACCCGCTGCCCCACCCCCCCCGAGAGCGCCATCGGGTAGCGCGAGGCGTACCGACCGGGCGGAAGCCCCACGAGCTCGAGCAGCTCCTCCGCGCGACGGCGCGCGCGACCCGCTTCCCAGCCGAGGAGCCCGGGGACGAGCGCGACGTTGCGGAGCACCGTCCAGTGCGGCAGGAGGCCGCCCTCCTGCTGGACGTAGCCCGTCCTGCGCCGCAGCGCGATCGGATCGAGGAGCCCGGCGTCCTGCCCGGCGATGCGGATCGCCCCCGCCGTCGGCTCCTCCATTCGGTTGAACATGCGGAGGAGCGTGCTCTTGCCACAACCGCTCGCCCCGACGAGCGCGACGGTCTCGCCGCGCTCGACCGCGAGATCCACCCCTGCCAGGGCCTCGACCCCGCCGGGGTAAATTTTCGCGACGCCCTCCGCCTCGAGAGCCGGCCGCGCCATGGCCGCTACTATAGCCAGCGCCGGCGCGCCCCGGGGGCCTTCCCCCAACCCCGGCGGAAGCCGGGGCCCAGGTTTCGCAGGCGCTCGATTCCGGTTCTCGCCGCGGCGACCGTGGCGTGCCCTCCGGTCAGCGGGATGGCGCCGAAGCGTGCCGCTCCTTGCCCAGCAGGTCTCGCCCCGTGGCGTCGGGCAGGGCGATGCCGAGCCGGCGAGCGAGGGTCGGAGCGAGATCGTAGGGCGTGCAGGGCTCCTTCGAGAGGTCGCTCTCGATCCCCGCGCCCCAGAGGACGAGCGGAACGTGGGTGTCGTATTCGTGGTGAGAGCCGTGGTTCGAGCCGCCGCGCCTGGTGCCTGCCGGGAGGACGCCCTCGCGCGGGAACACGTAGGCGTCCGCCTCGCGCCCGGGGGCGAGGAGGTTCCTGGCGAAGTCGGCTTGCGGAGCGCCGTTCCAGTCGTCGCGCCGCGCCGTGACCAGGATCGCCTCGAGGTACGGCGAGAGGGCCTCCCGAGCCGCGGCCTGGATCGCGCGATCGAGATCGGCGGGTCCCACCTCGCG
>JBBIHW010000361.1:0-3208 GCA_037446795.1 Acidobacteriota bacterium | reverse complement strand
TTCAGCGGCCATCCAGGACCAGCACCGTGGCGAGCGCCGGCAGGTACAGGATCGAGTAGAGGAACACGCGCCGCGCCCAGGCCCTGCCGCAGCGACCCCGCAGGCCCGCCGCCGCGAGGGCGACGAAGACGGCGCCGAGCGAGGCGGCCGCCGCGGCATACCTGCTGCCCGCCATCCCGGTCGCGAATGGCGCCGCCGACACCGCCAGCAGGAGGACGGTGTACGCGAGCAGATGCCTGCGCGCCGACGCCTCGCCCTTGACGACGGGGAGAACCCGGAACCCTCCGCGCCGGTAGTCGTCCTCGAGATAGAGGGAAGCCGCGAGAAAGTGGGGCAGCTGCCAGGCGAACAGCACCGCGAACAGGACCCAGCCGCCGAGCCCGGGCTCTCCCGCGACCGCGGTCCAGCCCATGAGCGGGGGAAGCGCTCCCGGAACGGCCCCGACCTCGAGGGCGAGCGGGCTCACCCGCTTGAGCGGCGTGTAGACGAGGACGTAGACGACGTGGGCGATCGCCCCGAGCAGCGCCGTCAGCGGGTTCGCCGCGATGGCCAGCAGCGGGATCGCGTAGAGCCCCAGGACGGCCCCGAAGGCGAAGGCGACCCACGGGTCGAGCCTCCCGGAAGGAAGCGGCCGGGCCCGCGTGCGCGCCATCCGTCGGTCCCCTTCGATCTCCATCCAGCAGTTCAGCGTGTTCGCCGATGCGACGAGCAGCGCAGTCCCCAGGATGAACAGCGCGGCGCGGACCGGGCCGAGCGACCCCGGCGCGAGCGCGAGGCCGCAGCCTGCGGTGAAGACGACGAGGAGCGACAGTCGCGGCTTGGCGAGCTCGACGAGGTCGCGAGCCGCTGCGACGGGCGCCCGTATGGAGGCGATCGCCGTGGAGGTCAAGCGGGCTCCGGCGTGCTCGTGCCGGCGGCGCGGGACCGAGGACCGGATCGCGAGGACCCAGCGTCCGCCGAAGCCCGACACTATAGCCGATCCGGTCGGGCCGATTCCGGTTGGTTGCAGGCCGGGGGTTCCCGGCGGTTACTTTTTGGGCGCCCCCCCCCCCCCCCGCGGAGCGCGCAGGAGGGTTTCCGCATGGTCCGCGTCGCGATCGCCGCGCTCGCCCTCGTCGCTCACCTCGCGGGAGTCACCCGGACCTCGGCCGGCTCTCACGAGCCCCGCTCCACCCACAGGTTCGACGACCCGGAGCGGTGGGCGGCGGTCTTCGACGACCCCGAGCGGGATTCCTGGCAGAAACCGGAAGAGGTCCTGCGGTTCCTGACCGTGCGGGAGGGGGCCGCCGTGGCGGACCTCGGCGCCGGGACCGGCTACTTCACCGTGCGCCTCGCGCGCGCGGTGGGGCCGGCCGGCAAGGTCTACGCTGTGGACATCGAGCCGTCTCTCGTTCGCTACATCGGCGAGCGGGCGCGCCGCGAGCGCCTCGAACAGGTCGTCCCGGTCCTGGCCGAGCCGCACGACCCGAAGCTGCCGGACTCCTCCCTGGACTTGGTCCTCGTCTGCGACACCTGGCACCACATCGGGGACAGGGTCCGCTACCTCGGCCGTCTGGCGCGCGCTCTCCGGCCCGGGGGGCGGGTGGCCGTCGTGGACTTCCGGGAGGGGGAGCTGCCGGTGGGGCCGCCGCCCGGAGAGAAGCTCACGCGCGCCGAGATCCTCTCGGAGTTCGCGGAGGCGGGCTGGACGCCCGCGGGGGAGTACGGCGGCCTGCCCTTTCAGTACGTTCTCGTCTTCGCGCCGCCGCGGTGAGAGGCGACCGGGCCGGAAGCTCAGCGGGCGGCCGTCTCCTCCTCGAAGCTCTCGGCCTCGAACCTCCACAGCCTCCCTCCCCGCCATCCCTCCCGGGGAAGCCCGGCCTTCAGCGCGAGATGCTCGAGCAGCTGGTCGCGATCCCAGCCCTGTTCCGCGGCGACCTGCGGGAGGAAAACCGCCTGGCGCGATTCCTTCTCGAGCACGACCCCGTGCCTGCCGGGGACGATCTCGTCGGGGGAGGCGACGGGCTGCAGCGGCGCGAGGACCGAGACCGACACGCGCACGGCATCGAGCTCCTCCCGGGTGAGCGGGGGAAAGCGGGGGTCGCGGAAGGCCGCCTCGGCGGCGAAGTGGATCACGTTGCGGTAGAGCGGCTCGCGGGCGGCGATCCCCCCGATGCAGCCCCTGAGCCTGAAGCCCTCCCCTTCGGTCGCGGGCGCCTTCACGGTGACGAAGCAGGCTCGGGCCTCTCGCAGCCCCGGCCCGAGCTCGACCGCGCCGAGGGCGCGGCCGAGCGAGCCGCGCTCGAGCTCGTCCTCGATGGACGCGCGCGCGAGCCGGAGCAGCGCCTCGCGCTCGGTCGGCGTCAAGCTCCGCTCCACGACGCCCCTTCCCGCTCTGCGGCCTCGAACGCGATGGACGCATAGGATACCGAGTGGGCCCAGTCGCCGGTCATCCTCCCCGAGGTGTCGTACGCGACGAGGCGCCCGCGCGTGCCCGGGGGGAGCAGCCGCAGGAGCACGTCCACGGCGTCGCGCCCGCACACGGTCAGGCCGGTGCGCGTCATGGTTTCCTCGAATCCCTCCAGGTCGAGCGATTCGATCCTGCGGATCGCCTCCATGTCCGCGTCGCGGATCCGTTCCGGGACGCCGATCGTGAAGGGGACGTAGCCGAAGCGCGCTCCGTAGTGGGTGAAGTCCGAGGAGACCACCAACAGCACGTCCTCCCCGAGCAGATCCCCGAGGCCGTCGGCGACCCGCTGCGCGTCCGGTCCCATGCTTCCCCCGCCCACGAGCACCGGCAGCAGCTCGAAGCCGGGCCCGAGCGCGACCTGCAGGAACGGGATCTGGGCCTCGAGGGAGTGCTCCGGGCCGTACGGCCGGTCGCTCGCGGCGAAGCCGTCCCGGGCGCGCAGGCGAGCGATCGCCGCCACGTCGAGGGGCACCTCGCCGAGAGGCGTGCGGTAGGCGGCCGCCTCCGGGAGCATGCCTCCGCGGAAGCTCGCGTAGTGGCTCGGGCCGAGCAGGACGACCCTCGAGTAGCGTCGCCCCGCGATCGAGACGAACCCCGTCGCGGCCACCTCGCCCGAGTACATGTAGCCGGCGTGGGGAACGATCAGCGCGATCGGGGCCCGCGCGGGGGCGCCGCTGCCGCGCGAGCGCACGCGGGACAGGAGCCCTTCGACGTCCGCCCGCAGCGCGGGGGCCGTGGCCGGGTACCACTGGCCGGCCA
>JBBIHW010000360.1:0-3231 GCA_037446795.1 Acidobacteriota bacterium | reverse complement strand
ACAACGCCGTGAGCGCGGCCGTGTCGGTGCCCGCCGGGCGCCTCGCCGACGCGCTCGGGCGCGGGCAGGTGCTCGCGGCCGGCTACGCGGCCGGCGCCCTGACGAGCTTCCTGCTCGCCGTCGGGTCGAGCTCCCTCCCCGTGCTCGCCCTCGCCTTCATCCTGTCGGGGGCCTACATCGCCGTCGAGGAGACCGTCGAGCGGGCGCTCGTCGCGCAGACCCTTCCGAGGCAGGTGCGCTCCCGCGGGCTCGGGATCCTCGCCGCCGCCAACGCGGCCGGGGACCTCGTCTCCTCCGTTTACGTGGGAGTGCTCTGGGACCGGGCGGGAGCCGGGGTCGCGTTCGGCACTGCGGGCGCGGTCGCGGCGCTCGGCTCGCTGGCCCTGTCCCGCAGCGAGCGCGTCAGCGCGCGAGCTGGCGGAGCCTCTTGACGGCCTTCTCCCGGACCGGCCCGGGGAGGCTTCGCTGGAGCAGCCGCCTCAGCGAGACGGCCCGCAGCTCGCCGAGAAGCCGGTCCGCGAGCGGGGCCGGCGTGCGGGGATGGGCGAGGAGCAGCAGTCGCAGCTCCTCGTCGCGAGACCATCTGAGGTCCGCCGCGAGGTGCTCGATCGCAGAGGCCGGCAGGGTCGGCAGCGCGGCCAGGGCGCGGGCTTCGGCGAGAAGGAGGTTGGGGTTTCGCGAGAGGGCGTCGAGGACCGAAGGCTGCACGTCCTGCCGCAGCAACTCGCGCTCGCGCGGGCCCGCCCTCGAGGCCAGGGCGATCCGATGCGCGAGCGGGGTTGCATCAAGCGCCCTGCGGATCTCGTGGGGAGCGGCCTCGGGTGTCAGGCCCTCGAGCGGGCCGGGGGCGGTTCCCTCGATCAGCCGCGCGAGCAGGGTCTCGAGTCCATCCGCCTCGGCCGGGTCGAGCTCGACGAACTCGACGGCGATCGAGTCTTCTTCGCCCGCAGTGCCGCCGAGGTCTCGCCGGGCAATGCGCCCCCGGAGCCGGACACGGAGGTCTCCGCGGGGCGCGATCAGGGTAAGATGGACGTCGGCGGGCGGTTCCGGCAGGGAGCCCACGAGGAGGACACCACTCCGGCTAAGATTCAGGGCCCGGCACTTGGTTGCTGTGTCCCCCGAGTGGAGCAATGCGGGAATCCCGGCCTGAAAACGATGACCGCGCGGAATGCCGGACCTGTCCTTCCCTCTCATCCCTCGAGCCCATCCGGGCACCCTTGACATTGGGTGCTCCGTCCCGAAAAAGGGCCAGGCGACTGCCTTCCGGAGCGCACGAGCCCGACCGCCTGGAAATTTCCTATAATTCCCATAAGTTTCTTGGCGTGAGTCGCACCCAAAACTTCGTCCGGAAAAGGGTGGTCGTTTAGGTGGACAGGCATCCGAAGCTTCCGGCACTCCCGGAGGTCTCCGAGATCTTCATGGAGCTCGACCGCCTGCGCTCGACGTGGTCGCCGGGCAACCGGATCCCCCCCGAACGGCTCGAGCGGCTCGAGGAGGCAGCCCGCGCGGAGTCGGTCGCGGCGAGCTGCCGGCTGGCCGGGATCCGCGTCCCCGACGCCGAGGTCGCCGCCCTGATTCGCGGCGAGGCCGTTCCCATTCGCGAAGGGCACGAGGTCACAGGCTACGCCGAGGCGTTGCTCATGCCCTTCCCGCCCGCCGGCGAGCTGCTGACGGCCGACCACTTGCGGAAGCTCCACGCGGTCATGATGGGCGCGAAAGGAGAGCAGGTCGAGCCCTCCCCCTGGCGCCAGCAACCCCTCCACCTCGAGGCCTTCGACGCCGAAGGCCGCGCCATGGGTCGGGTGTTCCAGACCCTCCCGCCGCGGCTCGTGCCGGACAAGACGGAGGACCTCGTCACGTGGGTGGAGCTCGAGCTCCGCAGCGGCCAGCACCACCCTCTCGCCCTCGTCGGCGTGCTCTACCTGGTCATCATGGCGATCGCGCCGTTCGAGCGGGGAAACGGCCGGCTGGCCCGCGTCCTGGCCAGCCGCTTGCTCAAGCGGCTCGGCTACGGCTACGCGCGCTTCGCGAGCCTCGAGCGCGAGATCGAGGAGGCTCGCGAGGCGTACTACGACGCCGTGGACGCAGCCGAGACGCGGCTGTGGACCGAGGACGCCGACCTCAGGCCGTGGTTGAAGTTCTTCGCGGAGGTCCTGCGCCGTCAAGGCCAGCGCGTTCAGGCGAGGCTCGCCCTCGAGACGCGTGCCCTCTCCCTGACGCCGCTGCAGCGCCGGATCCTCGACCTCGTCCGCGAGCACGGCACCGTGCGGGCCGGCCTCATCCTCGCCGCGACCGGGGCCAACCGGAACACGCTCAAGGACAACCTGCGCCGCCTCGTGAGCCTGGGCTTCATCGAGAAGTCGGGCGAGAAGCGTGGAGCGCGCTACCGCCTGGCGACGGGAGGGCGGCTCGAGATCGTCCGTCCCGGGCAGCGGCCCGGCCTCTCCCTGCCGCGGCCGCCGGCGCCGGAGACGTCGGAGTAGTCGGCCAGGAGGGCTTCGAGGACCATCTCGCGGATTGCCCGGCTTGCACCGAGCGGGTGACCGCCTTCGAGGCCGGGCTCGCGCGGCCCGAGCGCGTCGCCGCCGACAGCGTCCGCGAGAGGTGAACCGTGTGGGGGTTCCTCGCAGGCACGGTCCTGCACCCGATGGCGGCAGCCGTCTACCTCGTGGCGCTGCTCCTGACCTACCCGGCGTACCGGCTCATGGCACCGGCTCCTCGCACGCTCGGGCCGCCGTCCGCGGCGTCGGTGCCGCCCGCGATCCAGCTCTTCGGCGAGATCAGCTACCGGGGTGCGACCGGCGATGTCGGTCCGGCTCCGCCCGTGGAGATCCCGGCGCCGTCGCGCGGGGTCGTCCTGCTCGCCGTGCACAGCGACCTCGATGCCGAGGATCTGTCGGGTTCCGGCGCTCGATTCCGCGCCGTGCTCCTCGATGGCGACACGGTGGTGTGGTCGGTGCAGCGGAGCGTGTCCGACCTCTCGCCCGGCGGCGTGCTCCCGATCCTCCTCGACCCGGAGAGGATGTCCCCCGGAAAGACCTACGTCCTCGAGCTGCGGGGTGCTCCCGGAGGCGAGGTGCTGTTCCGCCGCTCGTTCCGGATCGTCGCCAACCGGCCCGACCGCGCCGCTGGCTGAGGCCTGCGCGGCCTCGCCCGCGCGCTCGCCACCGTGCGCGGGCGGGCCGCCGGGCGTATCATGACGGCAGCCCCCGCACGGGAGGTGACGCCATG
>JBBIHW010000359.1:0-3253 GCA_037446795.1 Acidobacteriota bacterium | reverse complement strand
CGTTTCGCCGCGCCCGCCCTGCTGTGGCTCCTGCTGCTGCTGCCGGCGGCGGCCGCGGTGGCGTGGGCCGCGGCACGCTCGCGCCGGCGGGGCCTCGAGCGATTCGCGGGAGGAAGCGCCTTCGTCCGGCGCTTCACGGCGCAGACGAGCGCGCACCGCCGCGCCGCGAAGCTGCTGCTCCTGTTCGCGGCGGCGGGCCTCGGGATCGTCGCTGCGGCCAGGCCCCAGTGGGGAGTCCGCCTGGAGCCCGTCACGCGAACGGGCGTGGACGTCGCGATCCTCCTCGACACCTCCCTGAGCATGGCCGCCACGGACGTCGCGCCGAGCCGGCTCGACCAGGCGCGGCACGCGGCGAGCTCGCTGGTCGGGCGGCTCGAGGGGGACCGAGTCGCGCTGGTCAGCTTCGCCGGCCACCCGACCGTGGACTGCCCGCTCACCCTGGACGTGGAAGCCGCGAGGCTTTTCCTCGAGGCCGCGGACCTCGAGCTCGAGCCCGTGCAGGGCACGGCGCTGGCCGACGCGCTGCGCGCGGTGTCGCGGCTGCTCGCGCCGCAGGCGCAGGCGGAGGCCGACCGGCGCGGGAAGGTCGCCGTCCTGTTCTCGGACGGCGAGGACCACGAGGGCGGCCTCGACGAGGCGCTGGCCGATCTCGCGCGCAGGGGGATCCGCGTCTTCGCCGTCGGCTGCGGCACGCCGGACGGCGCCCCGATCCCGCTGCGGGCGGCCGACGGCTCCCTCGAGGGCTACAAGAAGGATCGCGAGGGCAGGATCGTGACGACGCGCCTCGCGGAGGAGACCCTGCGCAAGGTGGCGGCGGAAAGCGGCGGGCGCTACTTCCGGGCGACGCCCGCGGAGGTCGAGATCGAGACGATCGCGAAGGAGATCCGCGAGCTCGAGGCCGGCGAGGCGGGCACGCTGCTGCGGACCCGCTACGAAGAGCGCTTCCAGGTCCCGCTGGCCCTCGCCGTGCTGTCGCTGCTCGCCGAGGCGTTGCTGTCGGACCGCCGCGGGGCGCGGCCGGAGCGGCTGCTCCGCTTCTTCGGGTTCATGGTCCGGCGGCGGGGCCAGGCCGCTGCCCCGCGTGAGGAGGCGGCATGAGGTCATCCGGAGCGGTCGTCTCGGTCGTGCTGGCGGGCTGGCTCTCGTTTCTGGGGGGTCCTGCCCATCGGAAGACGGAGAAGGGGAACGGGCTCTACGAGGAGGGCGCCTACGAGGAGGCGCTGCGGGCGTACACCGAAGCGCAGATCGCCGCCCCCGAAGCGCCCGAGCTGCACTACGACATCGGCAACGTCCTCTTCCGCCAGGGCAACCTGGAGGCGAGCGCGGAGGCCTTCGACCGGGCGCTCGGGTCCGCCCCGCAGAGCCTGGCTCCGATCGCCGCGTACAACCTCGGCAACAGCCTGTACGAGCAGGGCCGCTACGACGAGGCCGCGCGCGCGTACGTGAGGGCGCTGCGGCAGGCCCCGGGCGACCGGGACGCGAAGCGCAACCTCGAGCTCGCCCTCCGCGCCCTTCAGCAGAGGCAGCCTCGGCCTTCTCAGGCCCGGTCGGGCCCCTCGGAGCAGCAGCCGCCAGGAGACCGTGGGGCAGGCGCGGGCAGTCCGGCGCGCCCTCGGGAACGAAGCACGCCCGGACAGATGACCGCGCAGGAGGCGGAGCGGCTGCTCGACCGCCTGGCGGACGAGGAGCGCGAGAGCCTCGAGCGCGCGCGCGAGCGGCGCGCGCGACAGCTCGAGCGGACGAGGGAGAAGGACTGGTGAACCGCCGGGGGCTCGTCCGAGGCGGCCTCGCCGGGGCGCTCCTCCTGGCTGCCGCGCCTGCCCTCGCGGCCGCCGAGGAGTTCACCCTGCGGGCCTTCGTCGAGCCGGCCGGACGCGTGCCGGACACGGAGCCCGTCCGGCTCGTCATCGAGGTTCAGGGGACCACGATGCCGGAGGTGTCGGTCGGCCGGCTGCCACCCTTGAAGAACCTGCGCGTGGTGAGCGGTCCCGCGACCTCGAGCGGCTCCACCTTCGAGCTCCGCAACTTCCAGATGCAGCGGTCCGCCCACGTGAGCCTCGTCTACACGCTGCTGCCGATCCAGCCCGGCCCGGCGGAGATTCCTCCCATCGAGGTCCGCATCGGCGCGACGGCGCGGCGGACGGACCCGATCCGGCTGGAGGTCGTGCCGGGCCCCTCGGGGCCGCGCGCGCGCCCCCGGGCCGTGGAGGAAGGCGAGCCGGACGAGGCCGATCGGGAAGAGGAGGTCTTCCTGCGCGCGGAGGCGAGCGCCTCGGAGGTCTGGGAGGGACAGCCCCTGACCCTCGCGGTCACCCTCTACGCGAACGCCCCGGTTTCGCACTTCTCGTGGGTGGACCGCCCGCCGCTGGCGAGCTTCTGGTCCGAGGACCTCCCGGTCGAGCCCGACGCCGAGAGGCGACAGGTCACGATCGAGGGCCGCGGCTACACGGCGTATCCCGTGGCGCGGGTCGTGCTCGTGCCCACCTCGGCCGGCGAGTTCACCGTGGAGCCCTTCGCGGCCGAGATGCTCGTCCGCCGCGCCGGTCGCACGGACCTCTTCGCGGAGTTCTTCGGCGCGCGGCAGGCGAGGCGCGTGCTCCGGAAGACCTCCCCGCTGCGGATCCGGGTGCGGCCGGTCCCCCGCGACGGCCGGCCCGAGGACTTCTCGGGGGCGGTGGGGAGCTTCCGGGTTCGCGCGAGTTTCGACCGGCCGGAGGCGAAGGTGAACGAGGCCGTGGCGCTCCGGGTGACCGTCGAGGGAGAGGGCTCGCTCCAGGCGGTCCAGCCGCCGCGGCTCGACCTTTCGTCGGACTTCAAGGTGTTCGAGCCCAGGGTCGTCGAGTCGAAGACGTCCTATGCGGGCGGCCGCATGCGCTCCCGGAAAACCTGGGAGTGGGTGCTGGTGCCGTTCGTTCCGGGCGACATCGAGCTTCCCCCCGTCCGTTTCCCCTACTTCGACCCTGCGGCGGCGGCCTACGGCATCGCGGGCTCCGACCGCATGCTCCTGCTCGTCAGGCAGGCCGCCTCGGTTCAGCCCGAGGAGGCCGCCACGCGTGCGGAGCTGCGCGTGGAGAGGCGGGACATCGCGTTCATCAAGCCCAGGCGCGGCAAGCTCTACGAGCCCTCGCGCCCGCTCCACGAGAGGGGCGCCTTCCTCGTCCTGCTCGTTCTCCCGCTGTTCCTGTGCCCTGTCGCTGCGCTCGCCGTGCGGCGGCGGGCGAGGCTCGAGGGCGACCGCGGGCTCGCGCGCGCG
>JBBIHW010000358.1:0-3265 GCA_037446795.1 Acidobacteriota bacterium | reverse complement strand
AGCTGCTCGACGCCGCGCTGCCGTCGGTGCGGGGCTTCAGGAGCCCGCGCGCCTGGGCCTTCGCGCTGCTCGGGTTGCGCGAGTACGTGCGGCGCTTCGCCGGCGACCGGGCGGCGCGGCAGGCGCAGGAGGAGCTGGCCGAGCGCCTGCTCGCGCGCTACCGCGAGACCGCGGGGGCCGGATGGAACTGGTTCGAAGACGTGGTCTCCTACGCCAACGCGACCTTGCCGCACGCCCTGCTGGCCACCGGCGAGGAGATGGGCCGCAGCGCGTACGTGGAGGTCGGCCTGGCGGCGCTCGACTGGCTCGTGTCGGTGCAGAAGGCGACCGAGGGGCATTTCGTCCCGATCGGCTCCAACGGCTTTTACGTGCGCGGGGGCGAACGCGCCCGGTTCGACCAGCAGCCGATCGAGGCGCACGCCACCGTGTCGGCCTGTCTCGAGGCGTACCGGATCACCGGCGAGCAACGCTGGCGACGGGAGGCGCGGCGCGCGTTCGACTGGTTCCTCGGGCGCAACGACCTGGGCCTGCCGTTGTACGACGCGAACACCGGCGGCTGCCGCGACGGGCTTCACCCGGACCGCGCCAACCAGAACCAGGGCGCCGAGAGCACGCTGGCGTTCCTGACGGCGCTGCTCGAGCTGCGGGCCGCCGACCACGTGCTGCACCCTTCGGTGGAGGAGGTCTCCGTCCGTGAGCCGGCCTGAAGCCGACGGGCGGAGCATCATCCAGCGACACAAAGCCAACCCGATCCTGACGGCCTCCGACTGGCCGTACACGATCAACAGCGTCTTCAACGCGGGTGCTGCACTGCTCGCGGACGGGACGACGCTGCTGCTGTGCCGCGTCGAGGATCTGCGGGGCCATTCGCACCTGTGCGCGGCGCGCTCCAAGGACGGCGTCAACGGCTGGGAGGTGGACGCGCAGCCCACGCTGCTGCCGGACCCGGACAACTATCCGGAAGAGGTCTGGGGAATCGAGGATCCGCGGATCACGTACGTGCCGGAGCTGCGCAAGTACGCCGTCGCCTACACGTCCTACTCGCGGGGCGGCCCCGGGGTGTCCCTGGCCCTCACCGAGGACTTCCGCCGGTTCGAGCGGTACGGCGTCGTGATGCCGCCGGAGGACAAGGACGCCGCGCTGCTGCCGCGCCGGATCCGGGGTCTGTGGGCCATGATCCACAGGCCCTCGACCGCCATCGGCGCGCACATCTGGATCTCCTACTCGCCGGACCTCAAGCACTGGGGGGACCACCGGCTGATCCTCCAAGCGCGGCGGGGCGCCTGGTGGGACGCGAACAAGATCGGCCTGTCGCCGCCGCCGATCGAGACCCCGCGCGGATGGCTGATGATCTATCATGGGGTGAGACAGACGCCGTCGGGCTCGATCTACCGGCTCGGCCTCGCCCTGTTCGACCTGGACAATCCGGAGCGGTGCGTCCTGCGCGGGGACACGTGGGTGTTCGGCCCCGAGGAGCCGTACGAGCGGGAGGGCGACGTGGGGAACGTCGTGTTCCCCTGCGGGCTGACCCTGGGGCCCGATGGGGACACCGTTCGGCTCTACTACGGCGCTGCGGACACCAGCGTCGCCCTGGCCACCGCGAGCGTCAAGAAGCTGCTCGGATGGCTCGACCGGTTCGGCAGGCCGGACACGACCGGGGGGCGCTTCCCCCAGCTATGAGCCCACGAGCGCCCGGTAGGCGGCCGCGTCGAGCAGCTGCTCGATCTCGGCACCGTTCGACATGCGCAGCCGGCAGATCCAGCCCTCGCCGTAGGGGTCCCGGTTGACGGTCTCCGGGTGGTCCGAGAGGACCGTGTTGACCTCGATCACGGTGCCCGAGACGGGCGCGTAGATGTCGGAGACGGCCTTCACCGACTCCACGGTGCCGAGCGCCTCGCCCGCGGTCACCGCCTTCCCGACGGCGGGCAGCTCCACATAGACGATGTCGCCGAGCTCGCGCTGAGCGAAGTCGGTGATCCCCACCGTCGCGCGCTCCCCTTCCACCGCCAGCCACTCGTGATCTCTCGAGTACCGAAGGTGCGCCGGAACCTCCATGGACCCTCCGCTGCTCGCCCTATCGAGGCCGCCGGTAGAAGGGCGTGGGCACGACCACCGCGGTCTGCCTCCGGCCCCGGATCTCCACCTCGAACCGCGTGCCGGGCTCCCAGGCTCCCCTGGGAAGGTAGGCGAGACCGATGCTCTTCCTGAGGAAAGGCGCGAAGCTGCCGCTGGTCACGCGGCCTGCGGGTTTTCCGTCCGCGAACACGGGATAGCCGCTGCGCGCGATGGCACGGCCTTCCATCTCGAATCCGACGAGCTTGCGCTCGACCCCGTCGCGGCGCTGCCTCTCGAGGACCTCGCGGCCCATGAAGTCTCCCTTGTCGAGCTTCAGGATCCACCCGAGGTCCGCCTCGAGCAGGGTCGTCGTCTCGTCCATGTCGTTGCCGTAGAGGAGCATCCGGGCCTCGAGCCGCAACGTGTCGCGGGAGCCGAGCCCGCAGGGGACGAGCCCGCGGCCCGCACCGGCGCGCAGCAGCGCCCGCCAGAGCTCGGGCGTCCGCTCCGCCGGCGCGTACAGCTCGAAGCCGTCCTCTCCGGTGTACCCGGTCCGGGAGACGACGCAGGGGATGCCGGCGACCTCCGCGCGCACGAACGCGTAGGAGCGGATCGCGGCCAGGTCGGTGGCCGCGAGCGGTTGCAGGATGGACGCGGACAGCGGCCCCTGGAGGGCGACCTGCCCCCACGCCTCGGAGCGGTCCGCGATCTCCACATCGAACGATCCGCGCTGTCCGAGGAGGTGGCCGTGATCCTTCTCGATGTTGGCCGCATTGACGACGAGGAGGTAGTCCTCCTCGCCGGTCCGGTAGACCAGCAGGTCGTCCACGACGCCGCCGCGGGCGTTGAGCAGCGCGTTGTACTGGGCGCGCCCGACGCCGAGACGGGACACGTCGTTCGAGGTCAGCCGCTGCAGGAACGCGAGCGCCTGGGGGCCGCGGACCTCGATCTCGCCCATGTGGCTCACGTCGAAGAGGCCGGCCCTTTCGCGGACCGCCACGTGCTCCTCGACGACGCCCGCGTACTGGACAGGCATGAGAAAGCCCGCGAAGGGGACCATGCGCGCCCCGGCCGCGAGGTGCTCCTCGTAGAGCGGAGTGCGCTTGGGCTCCGGCTGCAACGGCTCGACTCTCCCTCCCGAAGCCGGGTGGCGGGCCTCCGCGGCGGAGGAGGCCGCCATGCTATCACCGACGACCGGCGCCTCGGCGGC
>JBBIHW010000357.1:0-3301 GCA_037446795.1 Acidobacteriota bacterium | reverse complement strand
AGAACGGGAATCCCGTTGCTGCGGACCATTGCGGTCCGACGCCCCCCGCGCTCGCCTCCAGGCGCCGGCGCGACGCGCGATCCGTCGCGCCTGCGCGATTTCGCGCACCGGAGCTGGGGCATGTTCCCCACCTCGCGATCGGAGGTCCGGGCGGGCCTCCGAAAAGCGGCCGCGGGACCGAAGAAGGAGCCTGTCGCCGTGGCACGCCCGTTGCCTCGATCCCTTGGCGTGAAGCCGAGAGCTTGTCTGCGCGCGAGCGGGATCCTCGCTGCGGCCATCGCCGCCGCCGAGGCGGTCGCGGCCGAACCCGTGAGGATCTCCTACCTGCACCGGCTTTCGGACTTCTCCGGGCCGGTGCCTTGCAGCGAGGTCCAGCTCTGGGTGGACCGCGCCCGCGGGGAGGTCTACGTCGGCGAGGGGGACGTCGTCCGTCTCTTCAACGCGTCGGGCATGGAGATCCACGAGTTCCAGCACGACGTCGCGCTCGGGACGATCCTCAGCCTGGCCGTGGACGAGGACGGCGACGTGCTGGTCCTGTCCGCCGCCCCGGCCGGGGACGGGCCGGGCGTGCGGCCCCTGCTCAGTCGCTACGACTACCGGGGCCGCCTGCGGGCGACGTTCGGGCTTTCCGGGATGCCGGACTCGTTCGGCGGGTTCGCTCCCAACGTCCTCGTGGTCCGCGACGGCCGGCTCGTCCTCGCCAGCAGGAGCCAGATGAAGGCCGGCGTCTTCGATGGCGACGGAGCGTTCGAATACGGCTGGGATCTGGCGGAGCTCGCCGGCATTCCGCCGGAGGAGCGGGAAGGCCTGGAGCTCGGCGGCTTCGCGGTGGATGGGGCCGGGCGCCTGCTGTTCACCGTGCCGGCCCACTTCAGGGCGTACGCGGTCTCGCCCGGCGAGCCGGCGAGATCGTTCGGCAAGCCCGGCTCGGGACCGGGCAGCTTCGGCGTGCCGGCCGGCATCGCCGCGACCCCGGAGGGACTGCTCCTCGTGGCCGACCGGCTGCGCAACGTCGTCCTGGTGTTCGACCGGAACCTGACGTTCCTCGCCGAGTTCGGCCATCGGACGGGCAAGCCGGGCAGCCTCGTCCGTCCCGGCGGGCTCGCCGCGGGCGAGGGCGGCAGGGTCTACGTGAGCCAGCTGGGAAAACAGGGCGTGTCGGTGTTCACCGTCGTGCCCGACTGAGCGCGAGATGAAAGAACGTCGGGAAAGGAGGGATGTGGAAGAGCCGAGGAAGACAGAACGCGACGAGAGCACGCGAGGTGCGAGCAGCAGTCCTGATGGACATCCAGGCCTCCGAAAAGGGCGAACCCGCCGCGAGGCGGGGGCGCAGAGCCCACGGGTCCCGGCGAGGCCGGGATGGCCGGGCAGCCGGAGCCAGAGGAGGTGAGAACTCGATGAGACAGGTACGGATCGCACTGCTGATCCTGGTCGGCGCCCTGGCGCTCGCCGGCTTCGCGCCGGCGGCGAAGGCGTTCCACTCCGGCGGCGTCGCCGAGTGCACGGGCTGCCACAGCATGCACGAGGCGGCGAGCGCGCCGCTGTTGCTGGGGGGCGACTACTCGTCCACGTGCCTCAACTGCCACCAGCACGCGGGCGACACCGGGCCGACCAGCTACCACGTCAGCACGGCCGACGCCGACCAGCCTCCGGGCGTTCCGCCGAAGCAGCGGAACCCCGGCGGCGACTTCGGCTGGCTGAAGAAGACCTACACGACCACAGCGTCCTACGGCGCCACGATCCAGAACAACGGCTGGACGCACGGCCACAACATCGTCGCCACGGACTACGGCTACGGCCCCGACCCGGAGAACACCACGGCCCCGGGCGGCACCATGACGGCGGCGGACCTGAGCTGCGTGAACTGCCACAATCCCCACCCCCGGGCGCGGCGGATCGCGGACGGGACGGTCATCGCGCCCCCGAAGACGCAGGGGACCCTGAGCGCGCCGATCTACTCCTCCGGTTCGTACGGGGCGGCACCGACCGCGACGCTCGCGGTGGGCGTCTACCGGCTCCTGCGCGCCTCGGGCGAGATCGCGCACGACAGCGTCACGTTCTCGGGCGTGCCGCCCGCAGTCGCCCCGAGCGGCTACAACCGCTCGGAGGCGGTCACCCAGACCCGCGTCGCCTACGGCTACTCGGCGACCACGAACGGTTACGACTCCTGGGGCCGCTGGTGCCGCACGTGCCACCCGGACATGCACTCGGACGCGGGCTACGTGCACGAGGTGGACTCCGCTCTCGGGTCCACGATCGCCGACAACTACAACATGTACGTCAAGACGGGCGACCTCACGGGGACGTCCGCGAACTCGTTCCTCTCCCTCGTCCCCTTCAACGAGAACACGGCGGATCCCGCCGTGCTCGCCTCCCACGCGAAGAACAACGACAGCTACTTGACGGGTCCCACAGCGGCCGACCGGCTGAGCTGCCTGTCCTGCCACAGGGCGCACGCCTCCGCCTGGCAGCACGCCCTGCGGTGGAACATGGAGGGCGAGTTCCTGACGATGGCGGACAGCAGCGGCAACCCGGTCTACCCGGCCACGGACGCTGCCGGGACGACGCCCGATGGCCGGCCCATCAGCTCCTACGGGCAGTTCCATCGCGGCTACAGCACCGCGGAGATGAAGGCGGCCTACTACGACCGCGACGCGACCAAGTTCGCGGCCTACCAGAGGGCGCTCTGCAACAAGTGCCACGTCCAGGATTGACGAGGCGAGGACACGACGCCGCCGCCCGCGGCTGCGGAAGGGGGCCGGGAAGACCGGCCCCCTTCCTTTTGGCCCCGCCTCCGCCGCCGTCATTCCGGCGGAAGCCGGAATCCAGGCGTGAGGGTTCTGACCCTCCGGCTTTGGCCGGGCCGAGGCGTGACGTGCGGTATCCTCTCCGCCCCTTGCGCGAGGGCACCGTTGCGAAGCTTTCTCCTCGCCTCCGCTGCCTGCCTGTCGCTCGCGGCGTGCGCCTACGGCGTGCGGGAGAGGAGAGTCCTCTCCGCGGAAGAGGGGGCCCTGTTCGTCTACGTCGAGCCGCGGGCGGCGGCGGGCGAGGCGGTGGAACTGCGGCTCGAGGGGCTTTCCGCGGTCCGCGCGGATGGCTCGACCGCAGCGGTGCCGCTGGCGTTGGCCGTCTTCGACCTCGGCGGCGAGCGTCGCGAGCGGCTGCTGGCCTGGGGGCCGATCCCTTCCGGTCCGTACGCGGGCCTCGCCGTTCGCGTGGCGTCGGCGGCGCTCAGGGCGAAGGAGGGAACGTCCGCTCTCGCGGTCCCGGAAGAGCCGCTGACCGCCGGGCGCCCGTTCGA
>JBBIHW010000356.1:0-3315 GCA_037446795.1 Acidobacteriota bacterium | reverse complement strand
TCCCCGCCGCGCCTCTCGCGCAGCTCGGCGGGCAGCGCCCACAGGCCGACGCCGCGCCGCCGCGCCTGCTCCTCGGCGGCGAGGAAGCGGCTCCGGAGGGCGAAGTCTCCCTTCCGGTAAACGCGCGCGTAGCCCTCCCGGACCATCTCCTCGTTGAAGTTGGTCCCGTCGCCGAGGAACACGTATCGGAGCAGCCGCCCGTAGTCGTCCCGGTCGCGGTCGAGGCGGTCCCGCTCGAGGGTGACGATCCTCCCCTTGAGGCGCCGGAGGGCGTGGTCCCGCGCCTCCCACGCGAGGTCGCGCAAGGGCTTCCGGGCCTCCTTGAGCTCGGGGGTATCGATGCCGAGCAACCGCACCTTCTCCTTGCGAGGCCCGATCCGCACCGTGATCGTGTCGCCGTCGGTGACCCAGACGACCTTCGCCGCCTCATCGCCCCGAGACCGGGCGGGAAGGGCTCCCGAGAGGAGGGCGAGGGCGGCGGCGGCCGCGGCGGCGCGGAGCAGGGTTCCACTCCTGAGCACGCGTGGAGTATACGCGGGGGAACACGATCGCATCCGAAGGCGCGGCGCCGCCTTGTTCGCCGGGGCGGCGAGCGATAGATATGGAGCCCGCCTCGAAGCGCACGGGTCATGGCATGGCGGAAAACGCGCCCGTCGCCTTCGGACGCTACCTGCGCACGCTGCGGGGGCGGCGCGGTCTGTCCCTCGAGAACGTGGCGAGGCTGACCAGGCACGACGCCGGCACCGTGAGCAAGGCGTACCTGTCCAGGGTCGAGCACGGCAGCGGCATGGTCAGCGTCGTCCGGCTGATCGCGCTCTCGCGCGTGTACGACGTGCCGCTCGAGCTCCTCGCCGAGAGGCTCGAGCTCGATCTCGAGCTCGACCGGCGAGGCGCACCCGACACGCGGGGCGCGACGTTCGAGGAGCTGCACGCGGCGGGGCTCGCGGCCTCCTTCGAGGGATCGCTGTGGACCGCCTACGCGTACTTCCGCGACGCGATCCCGCTGGCTGTGCCGGACGCGCGGCCGGCACCGGGCACCCACGAGGATGACCGGCGCGCCCGCGCGGCGATTCGGTGGACGGCCGTGGCCGCGGAACTCGGCAAGCCGAGTCTCGCCCTCTGGGAGCTCCAGGCTCTCGGCGATGGCCTGGCTCTGTCCCCGCCCTGGACGGCCCGCCTCCACCAGGCGATCGCCGAGCGGTACCGCGAGCTGGGGAAACTCGACGGGGCGCGGGAGCGCGCCGCAGCCGCCCTCGACGCCGCGAATGCGTGCGGGGATGCCCTGATCTCGGCCGACGGTCGGGCCATTCTCGGTCGGATCGCCCTCGACGAGTCGAGATTCGAGGAGGCGCGAGGGCATCTCGAGCGCGCCTACGAGGCTCACCGCGAAGGGCACCGGCTGGACCTGGCCTGCCGCGACCTCGCCGGTCTGGCTCGCTGCTTCCTCGGGGCGGGCGACACCGGCAGGGCCATGCGGTGCGCCTCCTCGGCGCTCCGGCTCGCGCGCCGGATTCGCGCCCGAGGTGTCGAGCCCGACCTCATGCTCCTGCTCGGGGACATCGCCGAGGCGTGCCGTGCTCCGGAGAAGGCGGCGGTCTGGTGGAGGAGGGCTCTCGACCGCTGGACGGCGAGCGGGGATCGCGTCAACCGTTTCCGGGCGGAGCTGCGCCTCTACCGGCAGGCCGTGGCCGCAGGTGCCGCGGCGGTCGCCGACGCCCTCGAGAGAAGGCTCTCGCGAACGCTCCCTTGGGTCCCGCGGGCGCTGGCCGAAGCGACGAGCTTCCGCGAGATCGCGGCCTCTCGCGTCCGTCCCGCGGCGGTCGCTCCCGCCGCAGCGGGCCGCCCCCGCCTTCCCTCTCGCGCGGGACCCGGGGGCGAGCCGTTCCGCGCGCCCTGACCGGAGAGCGGACCTCCGCGCTCCTATAATGCGGCGGTCTCGCAGGCTCGCAGGGGATCCACGATGCCATCGAGGGAGGCCAGCCGGTGGTTGCTGCGCGCGATCGCCGCGGTCGCGGCCGCGTCGCTCTCGCCTCTCGGAGCGGCGCGCACCGGGGAGCCCGCTCGGGCCGGCGACCTCCTCGCCGGGGTCGAGGCCGTCTACCCCGACATCGAGCGCCTGTACGTCGAGTTGCACCAGAACCCCGAGCTGTCGCTTCACGAGGAGAAGACCGCGGCGCGACTCGCTCGAGCGCTGCGCGGGCTCGGCTTCGAGGTGGCGACCGGGATCGGCGGCCACGGGCTCGTCGGGGTCCTCCGCAACGGCCACGGCCCGACGGTGATGCTCCGAGCGGATCTCGACGCGCTGCCGGTCGAGGAGAAGACCGGTCTTCCCTACGCGAGCCGCGTCCGCTTCACCGATCCGGACGGCCGGACCGTTCCGGTCGCGCACGCCTGCGGGCACGATCTTCACATGAGCGCCTGGCTGGGGGCGGCGATGCTCCTCGCCCGCGCCCGCGACCGCTGGCGAGGGACCCTGGCGATGGTCGGCCAGCCCGCCGAGGAGATCGGTCAGGGGGCTCGAGCCATGCTCGAGTCGGGCCTGTTCGAGCGGTTCCCGAAGCCGGAGGCGGCGTTCGCGATCCACGCCAGCGCGGAGCTGCCCGCCGGAACGGTCGGCTACGTGCCCGGTACCGTCATGGCCAGCGCCGACTCGCTGGACGTGACGATCCGGGGCCGTGGCGGGCACGGCGCCTACCCGCACCGCACCGTGGACCCGATCGTGATCGCGGCGAAGTTCGTGCTCGCCGTCCAGACCGTGGTTTCCCGAGAGGTGTCGCCCCTCGATCCGGCGGTGCTGACCGTGGGCTCGATCCACGGGGGAACGAAGCACAACATCATCCCGGACGAGGTGAGGCTGCAGCTGACCGTGCGCGCGCACCGGGAAGAGGTCCGCGCGCACCTGCTCGAGGCGATCCGCCGGATGGCCCGAGCGGAGGCCGAAGCGGCCGGCGGCGCCGAGGCGGAGGTGGTCGTCCGCGAGTCCACGCCCGCGACGTTCAGCGAGCCGGCCCTCACGAGGCGGCTCGCCTCGGCGATCGCCGGCGTCCTGGGCCAGGAGGCCGTCCGGGAGATCCAGCCCGTCATGGGAGCGGAGGATTTCGGCCAGTACGGGCGTACGGGCGTGCCCGTCGCGTATTTCTGGGTGGGGGCCGTCGAGCCGGCCGCCTACGAGGCCGCGACCCGCGGTGGGCCCCCGCTGCTGCCGTCCCTTCACTCGCCGCTGTTCGCTCCGGACCGGGCGCGCGCCCTGCGCACGGCGACGACCGTTTTCGCGGCCGCGGCGCTCGAGCTGCTCGGGAAGCCCTGAGCGCGCTC
>JBBIHW010000355.1:0-3318 GCA_037446795.1 Acidobacteriota bacterium | reverse complement strand
ACGGCGTGCCGGGCGAGAACCGTGAGGAGAACCGCGCCGAGGCGCGGCGGCCGCCGCCCGGCCCCGCCCCCGGTGCAGAGCAGCGCCTCGACGCCGAGGCCGAGCCGCCTCAGCAGGACCTCCCCGGCGCACCGCGCGGTCTCGAGCGCGATCCGGGTCTCCTCGATCTCCTCGGGCGTTCGGAAGTCGCGGAACGCTTCGGTCGGGTCGGCCGCTCGCGCGTCGAAGTAGAGCGGGCGCGGCTCGAGCACGCCGCGCAGGCGCAGCCGGAGCGGGGGATCGAGGAGCTCCACCGCGCGCGGATGGTCCGCGAGCCAGCCTTCTCGCGCGAGGCGGTGGGCCCGTTCGGCGAGCGAAGCCGCGGCCCCGTAACCCTGGCGGAACAGCTCGATCGCCGGGACGTCCTCGAGCGTGAGGGCGGCCGAGGCCTCGTCCCGAGCCCCTCGGGCGAGCAGCGCGAGACCGATGTAGGAGGTCGCGCGGGCGAGGGCGGCCCGGTGGGAGTCGGGATCGCCGAGATCGAGGGCGTCGGCCACGAGGACGTGGTTCGCGACGGAGGCGATCTCGTGAAGCAGGCGATCCCGGGAGGCAGCCGGCAGCAGCTCCGCGGCGCCCGCGATGAGACCATGGCCGGACAGCAGCCGCAGGGGCGCACCGGCCACCGCCAGCGAGTCGGTCTCGAGCGGGGCGAGCGGCTGCGGGTGGCTCCTCACCCCGGACGGCGGCGCGTAGACCATGAACGCTTCGTCCTGGGGCGGGAAGCCGTGCTCCTCGAGCCGGCTCCAGCGCCAGCGGTACTCCTGCTCCTCCACCTCGGAGGGAATCTCGAGCTGCGCCGCGCGCAGGATCCCGAGGTAGCGGGCCGGCGCCTCGGCGAAGAACGCCTCCGCGAGGCTCCGGAGAGCCGGGACGTGCTCGGGGCAAACCGGGTCGAACCAGAAGTGGCCGTCCGGGGCGGGGAAGCCCGCCTCGGTGTCGCCCGCGTCGCCGAGGTTCCGGGGCTCCTCTTCTGCCACGGGACGCGCGCGGGCCCACCTCTGGAACAGGAGGATCAGGAACTCGTCGTCCGCCGCGCGCAGCCAGCGAAGGAGCGCGTCCTGTCCTGCCTCGAGCAGCGCAGCCGCCCAGGCTCCGGCCCGCGCGGCGTCGAACCGGTCCTTCCGCCACGACTCGAGGTCGAGCAGGTGGACGAGCTGCTGCGGGGAGCCGAGCGAGAGCAACGGCAGCGCGTCCGCGGGCCCGACCTCGCGAACGGTGAGATAGAAGTCCGAATCGGGGAGCGCGCGTACGAGCGCGGCGGGCTTCGGGGCGTGCAGGAGCAGCTCGAGCCTCTCCCGCGCCGGAAGCCGCAGCGCGAGCTCGGCCTGCAGGCGCAGCGGCAGGCGGTCGAGCCGGGCCTTGAGCTCGCCGGGGGCCTCGCGCGCGAGCCGGCCGAGCTCGAGGGCGAGGCGCTCGACCTCCGCGCGCCGCTCCGGGGTGCGTTCAGCGGGGCCGCGACCCGTGCCGGTCACGCAATCACCTGGTCCCCGGATCGTAACAAATCGGGCCCGTCTCCGAAACGTGCAGCGGCCGTTCGAGCGGCTGCAAGGACGGAACCTGCCGCCCGGTCACGCGTTCAGGGACCGCGCCGACTTCCACCCGGCTCTCGCTGGTGCCCCCATCCCTCCCGAAGGACCTCCGTCCCGGTCCCGCCCGCGCCAGGGGGCTCCCGGAAGAAAGCCGGTCTCGAGCCCCTCTCGCTCCCGCATCGGCGAATCTCGACGCACCGCACTTCCGCAGGAGAAGGTGAGGCAAACGTTTGAAGGCTCCCCACTCGGAGGCTGCGCCGCGATGTGGCAGAATCGGCATCGAGGCTCTCGCCGGTGGAAGCCATATCGAGGCCGGGGCTGCACGGCGGGGCCGCTGGCGGTCAAGGAACAAGCGGGGCAGGCGCACCCGAGAAGCGCCCAGAAGGAGGAACCACCCATGCGCGCGAACTCATTGTCCAGGACGATGCTGCCCGTGATGCTCGCGGCCCTGATCGGGCTTCCCGCGTTCGGCGCCGGACGGGACCAGGCGAACCGCTGGCAGAACGTGATCGTTGGCAGGCAGACGGCGCGCACGCCGGAGGGCTCGCCCGCGCACGTGCGCCGGGGAGGCGGGCTGAAGCTCGACGTGGCGCCCGATCTTTCGACCTTCGACGCGGTGCGCGAGGCGGAGCCCGGCGACGCCACGCCGACCGGCCCGTTCTACGTCGCGGGAAGCATCTACCCTCCCGGGACGCTGGACCCCGACGGCGCGGTCCCGGAAGGGGCGGCCCCGATCGGCACCTTCCGATGCTGGGGGTGGCTCTTCGACGGCTCCGCGGGGCTCGCGGTCGTCTCGCAGGCCTTCGAGCTCGACGGAGCGGGAGAGATCCAGGTCCAGGGCGTCGAGGACGACCGCCGCGCGGTGACGGGAGGCACCGGGCGGTTCCGCAACGTGCGCGGCGAGGGCCGCTTCGAGGTCCTGAACCCGGAGAACCTCGCGTTCAGAGCAGTGTTCCACCTGGTGGGAGCCGGCGAGTGAACGGCGTGCGCGCCGCGCTGGAGCTCCGGGCGTCCGCCTGGAGGCGGGCATCGTCACCGTCCACGGCGTCCTGACCGGCTTCGCCCTCGCGGCGGTGGCGGTTCCCTGCGCCTCTCGACGAACCGGGGAGCGGGGGCGGGGCCGAAGTCCGCGCGATCGTCTGCGGTGAGTGCCTTGGCGCTTCCCGGAATCCGGATCGCCCCGGAGGTTCGCCCCCTTCTGCGGCTCGCGGTCGTCTGCGCGGAGCCGGTCGCGGTCGGGCCCGCGAGCGCTGCCCTCTCGGAGGAGCTCGAGGCGGCGGCGCGCGCGCTGAGGGACGCGCACTCTGGCTCCGTCCCGTCCGAAATCCCCTCCCTCGCCCCCGCCCGCGAGCTCTACCGCGCCTTCGGCATCGATCCGACGCGCACGCGGCCCTCGTCGGAGGCGCTCGTCCGGCGTGCCCTCCAGGGCAAGCCCATGCCGCGGATCCTCAACGCGGTGGATGTCTCGAACCTCTGCTCGATGGTCTTCCTCCTCCCGATCGGCCTCTACGACGCCGGAAAGCTCCGCGGTTCGATCGAGGTGCGGCGCGGTTTTCCCGGCGAGTCCTTTCCGGGGATTCGCAAGAGCGACGTTCATCTGGAAGGCCGGCCCGTCCTCGCCGACGAAGACGGGCCGTTCGGCAACCCGACGTCGGATTCGGCCCGCACGGCGATCGTCGGCGATACGCGCTCGATCCTCATGGTCATCTTCGCCCCCGCGGGCTACGCCCCTGCGCGCCTCGAGGCCCAT
>JBBIHW010000354.1:0-3327 GCA_037446795.1 Acidobacteriota bacterium | reverse complement strand
CCGCCCGGCCCATGCGCCTCCTGAGCGCGGCGTCGCGCCCGAGGCGGACGAAGGCCGCGGAAGCCGAGCGCGCGTCCCCCGCCGGGATCAGAAGACCCGTCACGCCATGCGCCACGGCCTCGGCGGTTCCGTCCACGGCGGTCGCCACGACGGGCAGTCCCGCGGCCATCCCGCGCAGCAGCGCGATGGGAAGCCCCTCGAACCGGCTCGTCAGGGCGAGGACGTCGGCCGCCGCGAGCAGCTCCGGCACGTCGCGCCGCCAGCCGAGGACGCGGAAGCGGCTCGCGAGTCCCCCCTCGGCGGCGATCCGCTCGGCCTCCTTCCGGAGCGGTCCGTCGCCCGCGATCCAGAACCGCGCCCTCGGCAGCAGCCGTCCCGCCTCGACCGCCGCGGTCGCGAACGTGAGCGGGTCCTTCTGCGGCTTCAGGTTGGCGAGCTGCAGGAACAGGACGTCGCGCTCGCCGAGGCCGAGCCTCCGGCGGATGGCCTGTCGCGGCCTGCGCCGCAGCAGGATCTCCCGCTCGATTCCGTAGGGGATCACCCGCAGGTCCTCGGGGCGGCCCACGCGAAGACGCCGTCCCGCCTCCGCGGTCGCGGCGCTGCAAGCGAGCAGCAGGAAGCCCGGTCTCGCCGCGATCCGCTCGAGCACGGCGAAGGCGCCCCGGACGAGCGGCGGCTGGCTCGCGTTGAAGGACCAGCCGTGGACGTGGTGGACGACCCGCGAGGGCGTGCGCGCGATTCGCGCCGCGACGCGGCCGAAGAACCCCGCCTTGCTGCAGTGCGTGTGGAGCAGGTCGAAGCGGCTCGCTCGCATCAGCCTCACCAGCCGCAGCAGACAGCGCAGGTCGCCGAGCGGCCGGATCTCGTGGCGCCAGTCCTCCCAGGCGTGGAGGACGAGCCCCGGGATCCTCCGGGCGTCTTCGAGGAGCTCGCCGCCGCCGCCGGTCAGGAGGTGGACCTCGTGGCCGCGGCCGAGAAGCAGGCGGCACTGGTCGAGGCAGGTCTCCTGCGCGCCGCCGAGGTCGAGTCTCGTGACGAACTGCAGGACCTTCACGGGGCGGCTCGCTCCCTCCGGAGGCGGGTGGCGGTGTCGAGGCCGTCGAGCATGGCCCGCTCCATGTACGAATAGGTCCACGCCCCGTAGCGGCCGATCAGGTGGACGCCGAGCCGCTCGAGCGACGGGACGACCTCGGCGAGGACCTGCTGCCGGTCCCGGTCGAAGATCACGTAGCCGGGGTCAAGGCGAACCCAGTCCCGCACCAGGACCCGGTCGTCGGCCGCCAGGATCCCCTCCCGGAGCAGCGCCTCGAGGGCAGCGGCCTCCAGCCGCTCGCGGTCGAGGCGCTCCCCGCGCCGCAGGCCGAACTCCTCGTAGAGGCTCGAAGTCCCCTCCGGAGCCACGGCGCTCGAGAAGTTCGTGGGAAACCCGACCCGGTAGAAGGGCACGTCCGGGTCGGGGAAGTAGATCCAGTGGGCTCCGCCGCCGATCCCCGCCCGTGCGACGCCGAGGTTGAGGCACGCCACCACCGACCAGTCGAGCCGCGACGCGAGGGCGGCGAGCCCGGGCGGCCCGCCGCGGACCATCGCGAGAAACTCGGGCAGAGGGATCGTCACCACGAGCCGCTCGTAGCCGACCGCACCGCCATCCTCGATCTCGACGCGCTTCGCGTCGAGATCCGCCGCGACCACCCGCGCGCCGCACCGGACATGGCGCACCCGGTCGGCGAGCGCTGCGGGCAGGACGCCGATGCCGCCCCGCATCGGGTAGCGGAACGTGGCGTTGTACCCCATTGCCCGGTTCCCGAGGCCGACCGCCCCGCGGACGACCTCCTCGAGGGTGGGCCGCGGAACCGCCCAGGACACCCAGTCGGCGGTCATCTCCTCGGGATCGCGCCGGAAGAGCTTGCGGTTGTACGGGAACATGAACGCCTCGCTGATCCCGCGGCCGAGAACCGCGAGGGACCAGTCGCGGAACGACGTCCGCGGATCGCGCGGCACCGCGAGGCTCATCGCCTCCACGAACCCGAGGATGCAGTCGGCGACGATCTCGGGAGGAAGCCCGTACAGGTTCGCCTGGAAGGGGAACGGCAGCGTCCTGCCGCGAGTGCGGACGAGGGCCCGTCGCTCGATGACCTGGAACGCGCCCGGCAGGAGCGACTCGACCAGGCGCAGGATGCGCTCGTCCCTGAGGTGGAGCAGGTGGCCGGTGTAGTCGAAGACGAAGCCGTCCACCTCGCGGGACCGGCACAGGCCGCCCGGGACCGGCTCCGCCTCGAGCACGAGGTTCGGGACCTCTTCGAGGAAGTACGCGGTGGCGAGCCCCGCGAGGCCTCCACCCAGGATCACCACCATGGACCTCAGAGCCTCATGTCAATCTGGACCAGGAAGACCGCGAGCGCGACCGACGCGACGGCGAGCGCGCAGAGCGTCGCGACCGCGACGCCGACCGACGCCAGGCTCATGCCCACCGCGGCGGCGCCGAGGACCGCGGTCGCCCCGTAGGAGGCCAGAACGGTCTGCCGGGTCGTCAGGCGCCACCTCCGCAGGCGAAGCGCCACGTGGTCGGGGCTCCCGAGCATGACCGGGAGGCCTCGTCGCCAGCGGACGTACATGACGAAGAGCATGTCGAACAGCGGGACACCGAGGATCAGGGCGGGGGCGACCGCGGCGACGGCGTTCACGCGGGTGTAGGCGTTGTTCATGGCGAGGGCCCCGAGAAGCAGGCCGAGAAAGAGGCTGCCGGTGTCGCCCATGTAGACGCGGGCGGGCTCGAGGTTGTAGGGAAGGAAGCCGGCGCACGATCCGGCCAGAGCCGCCAGCAGCACGCCCGCCTCCACGCGGCCGTTCATCTCGGCCACGGCCAGAAGGGCGAGCGCGGCCACGCCGGCGGTTCCCGCCGACAGACCGTCCATCACGTCAATGAGGTTGAAGGCGTTGGTCGTGGCCAGCAGCCACACCACCGACAGCGGAAGGGCGACCCACGCGGGCAGGAACACGAGCTCGATGCCCACGCCGGACTTGAGCAGGACGAGCACCGCGACCGCCTGACCTGCGAGCTTCGTCCACGGCCCGATCTGGCCCAGGTCGTCCACGAGCCCCACGAGGACCACGATGGACCCGGCGAGGAGCATGCCCAGCACCTGCGCGCTGAAGTCGAGCGTCGCCGCGAGAGCCAGCAGGAAGGACAGGTAGATGGCGACCCCGCCGAGATAGGGGACCGGCTCTCGCTGGTTCTTGAGGCGGCCGTCGGGACGGTCCACGATCCCGAACCGCAGCGCCGCCTCCCTCATGCGCGGCGTGAGCCACGCGGCGAGCCCCGCCGCCAGG
>JBBIHW010000353.1:0-3335 GCA_037446795.1 Acidobacteriota bacterium | reverse complement strand
CGAACTCACTGTCTCTCAAACAGTTGCCTTCGCCCCTCAGGGGAACTTTGGGCTAACCGTCGAGCAACCCGTGCTCGCGCATCCAGTCCTCGTTGAGCTTCGAGAGGTAGCGCTCGCCCGAGTCGGGGAACAGCGTCACGACCAGACCCTCGGGCCCCAGGCCCCGCGCGACGTCTCGAGCGGCGGCGGCCGCAGCACCGGACGACGAGCCGCAGAAGATCGCCTCCTTTCTCGCCAGCTCCATCGTGGCCCGGTACGCGGTCCGGTCGTCCACGGCGACGATGTCGTCAATGTAGTCCCACCAGACGGTGGAGGGCAGGAAGTCCTCCCCGATCCCGTCCACGAGGTACTGGTGGATCTCCTCGGGAGGAGGCAGCTCCCCGGTCTCGAAGTAGCGCTTGTAGACGCTGCCGACCGTATCCACGCCGATCACGCGGACCGCCGGGTTGCGCTCCTTGAGGTACTTGGCGGCGCCGCTGATCGTCCCCCCGGTCCCCACGCCCGCGACCCAGTGCGTGACTCTCCCGTCGGTCTGCCGCCAGATCTCGGGCCCCGTGGTCTCGTAGTGGGCCTGCGGGTTCGCCGCGTTGTAGTACTGGTAGGGCAGGTACGCCCCCCGCTCGTCGCGGACCCTCTCTGCGACCTTGTAGTAGGAGCGCGGGTCGTCTGCGGGGACGTCGGTCGGGCAGACGATCACCTCGGCTCCGAAGGCCCGCAGCAGCGCGACCTTCTCCTTCGGGACCTTGTCGGGGGCCGTGCACACGAGCCGGTACCCTTTGAGGAGGGCGGCCATGGCCAGGCCGACCCCGGTGTTGCCCGAGGTCGGCTCGACGACGGTCCCCCCGGGCCGCAGCTTCCCCTCCCGCTCGCCCGCCTCGATCATGGCCAGACCGATCCGGTCCTTCACGCTCGATCCCGGGTTGAAGTACTCCACCTTGGCCGCGACGGTGGCCGGGCCGGGATGGAACCGGCCGAGCCTGACCAGGGGGGTGTTCCCGATGGTCTCGAGGATGTGGTCGCGCAGTTCCATGCCTGTCGTGGCCGACCCGGCGCCGGCGCGAAGGCGCTATGATACAGGCTCGCCGGCCGGGGGGTCCCGCGGGAGGTGCCGGGGTCCGGGGGCTCGATCCGGAGGACGAAGGAGGGCCGAGATTCCCACGCCGATCGTCTCCGCGCGCGTCCTCATGGAGGCCTGCCCTCCCGCTCGCGAGGAGCGGGAGAAGGCCTATGCGGTCCTGCGTCAGAGCTTCAGCTGCTACAACTCGTTCCATGCGATCAGTGTCCCCGACCTCCAGGACACCGAGGAGTTCAAGCGCGAGCGCAGCCGCGTCTCGAACGAGGAGTTCGCCGCCTGGATCCGCGCCCTCACCCGCAAGCCCCTGAGCCTCTACAAGGTCACGGTCCACTGCACGCGCGAGGAGTTCGAGCGCTGGCTCGAGCAGGCGCGCGCCCTCGGGTGCTCCGACATCTTCCTCGTCGGAGGAGACTCGAGCCGCAAGCAGTACCGGGAGGGAGCCTTGCAGGTGGGAGCCGCCGCGAGGATCGCGCACGCCCGCGGGTTCCGCTGCGGCGGGATCGTGATCCCGACGCGGCGCAAGCAGTTCGCCCAGCGGCCGGCCTCCGTGGACGAGACGGACCGCCTCCTCACCAAGATCCGCCACCACGGTCTCACGTTCTTCTCCACGCAGATTCTGTACGAGGGCGAGTGGATGTGCTGCCTGCTCCTCGACCTCGCCCGCAGGCTGGACGAGGAGGAGCTGCCGAAGATCTTTCTCACGCTATCCCCGTTCGTGTGCGCCGAGGACATCGTGTTCGCGAAAAAGGTGCTCGGCGTGTACGTGCCGGCCGACGTGGAGCGCACGCTGCGCGGCGCCCGCAGCATGAGGGAGGCCTCGATTTCGCTCCTGCTCGCCGTCTGGGAGCGGATCACCGCGTTCGCGCGCGAGATCGGCTACCCGGCCGACCGGCTGGGGGTCAACGTCGAGTACGTGGACTCCCGCAACCCGCGTGGCGTGGACGCCGCGTTCGAACTCGCGGAGGAGTTCGGGCGGATGTTCCGCAAGCGATGACGCGGTCGCCGATCACGCGGCGACCGGTTCGCGATAGACGGCCTCGAGGCGCGCCATCAGCTCCCCCCGCTCGAATCCCGCCGGGGCACGGGCGCGGCGGCCGATGGCGTTCCGCAGCTCGCGGGCGAGCCCTTCCACGTCGCCCCAGGCGACGAGCCCCTCGCCCGGATGCCACTCCCCCACGCCCCCCGACTCCCACGCCACGACGGGGGCGCCGAGCGTGAGCGCCTCGAGCCCCACGATCCCGAACGGCTCCTGCCAGCGCGACGGCATGAGGACGGCGCGGGCCGCTCGGTAGAGCCCGGGCATCCGTTCGTGGGGGACCCAGCCCAGGACGCGGCAGCCCGGCTCCCGTTCGAGGATGGCCCGCAGCGGCCCGGTCCCGGCGAAGACCAGAGGAAGCTCGACCCCGGACATCCTCCACGCCCGCACGGCGTCGAGCGGGCCCTTGTGGGAAACGAGGCGTCCGGCGAAAAGCACGCAGGGGCACGCCTCCTCCGCGGCAACTCCGGCATGGAGACCGTGGACGAACGGGGGGATGACGGCGATCCGGTCGCTGTCCAGGCCGGCCTCCTCGAGCTGCGCGGCCATGTACCGGGAGAGCACGATCGCGCGCAGTCGCTTCAGCGCCTCGAGCCGCCGGCGGGTCAGGTCGTAGGTTTGCGCGAAGTAGCCTGCGTCCGTGAAGCAGGCCGCGCACCGCTGCCGCTCGAGCGCCGACCGGCAGGGCTCGCCGGCCAGGGTCCACTTGCCGCGCCCGGGGCAGAAGAAGCGGTGGTCCTGAACGGTGGCGACGGCGGCCACGCCTGCCGCCCACTCGAGGACCTCGGGGTTCACGACGTTGTGCAGATGCACGACGTCCGGCCGGAGCTCGCGCGCGAGGCGGCCGGCCTCGACCGGAGACGCGACCCTGCTGTCGAGCCCCGGCAGGCGAACCGCGCGACACGGCGGAGCCGCCGTCCCGTCCTCGGAGCCGAAGGCGAGGAGCACCTCGTGCCGGCGCGCCAGATCCTCCAGAACGCCGAGGAGGTGCCAGTCCGCGCCTCCGCGCGCGCTCAGGCGGTCGGCGAGAACCAGGATGCGCAGGCTCGTCCTCCCCTGCGGCGCCCGACCGCGGCGCCGGTCGGCCATGCTCTCGCACCGCCGCGCGGCGCGTCAAATCGCCTGGAGCGGCGCGCCGGCGGCGGGTCCGGGCTCCCGTCGCATGCGTGGCGCTGGATGCGCCAGCGGCGCTCCATGCGCTCCACGGGGACCCTGCGGCGTCCT
>JBBIHW010000352.1:0-3354 GCA_037446795.1 Acidobacteriota bacterium | reverse complement strand
AACTATAACTCGACGGAACGGTGTATGGGAATACGCCGTTCCGTGTGGTATGGGTGCGGCCTCCAGGCCGAACCCAACGGATCACCAGAGGTCATCAGCGGTTCGGTCGTCATGAATCACGGGGTCATCCTTTTCGGCCCGACGAATCTTGCCGAGAACGTGGCACCACCCCCTTCCCTTATATTACCCCTCGGAGCGTCCGGTCCAAGCCTTCGCCTCGCATGGTACGCCTCTCACAGCCGGTCGGCGGGACTCAGGCCCCCCCGGGCCCCGGTCGTGCTCGCGTCGTGGCGGCGGAGCGGTTCCTGCACGGTCCGGATGCCGTAGCCGTCCCTCGAGCAGATGTGTCGCGAAGCAGTACCGCGGCGTGCGGAAGCTCGCTTGCTTGAAAATGCCGGCCTCGAGGATCGCCAGTTGCACAGCTCGCTTCAAGACGGACTGGTGCAGGTGGTGCCGGCGGATCTGCTCGGTTTCCCTGTGGCGGTAGTGGGGGGGTCGTCGCTCGGCGACCCCCCTCGAAGAGGTTCGCGTTTCCAAGACCGCCCGTGCGGGTGTCTGTCGGCTGCTGCTCGCGCCTCGCACCCGGACGGATCGGGGAGACGACTCGGCTGCGAAGGCGAGGGTTTCGATGCCGTGCCGCCCCAAGACGGAAGCGCTTCCTGGCCCGAACTGTCCCCCGATCGGGTCAGGCACTCCCGCCTGCCGCTTCGAAAGGAGACGTGGCGCTGCGGGATCTGCGACGTCCCGCGCCGGGGATCGCCGGCCCCTCTCACCCGCCGGCGACTGGTCAGATGGCGAGCTTGCGGAGCGCCTGGCGGACGAGCAGCGTGCACAGCCCCGCGAAGAGCGCCAGGGCGATCAAGGTCGTCCACGGCGCGCCCAGGTTGGCTTGCAGCTCGTGGCCGAAGTTGCCCAGCCAGCTGTGATCGGCGCCCTCCGGGGTCGTGCCCTGTGCGATCAGCAGGATCAGGAGCCCGCCGACCGAGCCGCCGGCGACGAGGCCCGTGGCGAAGAGCATGCCCGGGGTGACTTCGGTCTCCTCGTGCTCGCCCCGGATCCTGTCCGCGAGCCACCGCATCGCGCCACCCACGAACACCGGGAAGGTGGTCGAGATCGGAAGGTACGCGCCGACGGCCCAGGCGAGCCCGCTGACGCCGCAGAGCTGGACCATCACGGCCATCGCCGCGCCGACGAAGATGAACCCCCAGGGCAGGTCGCGCGAGAGCACCCCCTGGATGATCGTCGCCATGAGCGTCCCCTGCGGGGCGGGGAGCCGGTCGGAGCCGATGGGACCCCACGCGGAATTGTGAATGCCCAGCAGCGTGAAGCCGATCACGGCGACCGAGGCGAGCACGCCGATGAGGAGGCCGACCTGCTGGTGGATCGGCGTCGCCCCGACGAGGAAGCCGGTCTTGAGATCCTGCGAGGTCGCCCCGGCGTTCGCGGCGGCGATGCACACGATGGCGCCCACGGACAGCGCCGCCGCCTGGGCCGCAGCCTGCGATTCGGCCGCGTCCGCCCAGCCGGCGACCAAGAAGATGAAGCAGGTCCCGAGCAGCGTCGCGATCGTCATGCCGGAAATGGGGTTCGAGGTGGACCCGATCAGGCCCACGATCCTCGACGAGACCGCCACGAAGAAGAACCCGAACGCGACGATCAGGATGCTCACGAGGAAGAACCACGGAAAGCCGACCGGCATCTTCTGGACGAAGGGGATGACGAGGGCGAGGAGGATCGAGCCCGCGACCACCCACTGGATCGGAATGTCCCGCTCGGTCCGCACCTGGCCGCCGCCCCCGACTCCCTCCCGAAGCTGCTTGACCGAGTCGCGGACCGACGAGTAGATGGTCGGCATGGTCCGCAAAAGCGTCAGCAGCCCCGCCATCGCGACGGCGCCCGCGCCGATGTATCGGATGTACGCACGGTAGATCCACTCGGCCTGGCTGCGGCTCGCGATCCACCCTTCGGTGAACCCGAGTTTCGTCAGGTCCTGCTTGATCGTCTCCTCGGGGACGAGCAGGGACAAGAGCGGAATGAGCCCCAGCCAGGCGAGAACACTCCCGGACACCATGACGCCGGCGATCCTCGGGCCGATGATGTAGCCGACGCCGAGGTACTCGGGGGTGATCTCGCTGGTGAGCCGGGCGTTCTTGTAGGCGCTCGCGGGACCGGCGTCGAGCAGCCGCGGGATCTCCTGCCACAGCGCGAACAGCTTGTTGGCGAAGGCATAGGCCATGGCGACCCAGAACCCGGAGAACACCATCCGGGCCATCTGACCGCCCCGCTCGCCGGCGATGAGCACCTCCGCGCAGGCCGTCCCCTCCGGGTACGGGAGCTGGCCATGCTCCTTGACGATGAGCGCCCGCCGCATGGGCACCATCATCAGGACGCCGAGGATGCCTCCCACGGCGGCCAGCGTGATGATCTGGACGGGCCTGAAGTAGCCGGCCGCGGCGCCGCCTGCGATGAACAGGAAGGCGGGCATGGTGAAGACGACGCCGGCCGCGATGGACTCTCCCGCGGAGCCGATCGTCTGCACGATGTTGTTCTCGAGGATCGTCGAGCCGACGCGCTTGAAGACGGCGATGGCGAGAACGGCGATCGGGATCGAGGCCGACACGGTGAGGCCGGCCCGGAGGGCCAGGTACACGGTGACAGCGCCGAACAGGATGCCGAAGAACGCGCCGAGGAGGACCGCCTTGAGCGTAAACTCGGCGACCCCGTACGCGGAGGCCGGAACGAACGGCTTGAACTCCCGGACCGTCTCGGTCTCGGCCGGCACGCGTTGCTTCATCGCCCACGCCTCCTTCCCCGCTCCTGGCGCGGCGCCGAAGCATAGGGACCGCCCCTGCGCCTGTCAATGCGCAGACACTGGATTCCGGCTTCCGCCGGAATGACGGGTCCGCGGCGGTCGGAGGCATGGGTGTTGGCGGCCGCTCCGACCGGATAGAATAGGCGGCTCACGCGAAGCGAAAGGAGCCGGAATGAGCGCGGTGGCGAGCTACCTCCGGGACCGCCAGGACCAGTATCTGGAGCAGCTGAAGGACTTCCTCAGGATCCCCTCGATCAGCACCGACCCCGGGCACGCAGGCGACGTCAAGCGCGCCGCGGACTGGGTGCGGAGCCGCCTCGAGGCGGTCGGCTGCACCAGGGCGGAGGTCCACCCGACCGCACGCCACCCGATCGTCTACGGGGAGTGGCTCGGAGCGCCGGGCCGCCCGACCATCCTCGTGTACGGGCACTACGACGTTCAGCCCGTGGACCCGGTAGAACTGTGGAAGTCTCCCCCGTTCGAGCCCACCGTCCGCGACGGGAGGATCTACGCCCGCGGGGCGGCGGATGACAAGGGGCAGT
>JBBIHW010000351.1:0-3375 GCA_037446795.1 Acidobacteriota bacterium | reverse complement strand
GGTCTGCCTGAACGCGGGCGCCGCGCTCTGGGTGGCGGAGGCGGCGGGCAGCCTCCAGGAGGGCGTGGCGCTGGCTCGCGAGCGTCTCGCGTCCGGGGCGCCCGAGCGGACGCTGGCGCGCGTCGTCGCGCTCAGCCGGGGGGGAGCGTGACGAGCGGCGTGCTCGGGGCGATCGCCTCGCGCGTGAGGGAGCGCCTGCGGGAGCGGAAGGCGGTCCTGCGGCCCGGTCGGCTCGCCCTGGAGGCCGACGCGGCGCCCCCGCCCCGCGACTTCCTCGCGCCGCTGCGGCGCCCCGCGCTGAACGTGATTGCCGAGTTCAAGCCGGCCTCGCCGTCCGAGGGGCCGATCCGGCCCGGGGCCTCGGTCGAGACCATCGCCCGGGAGTACGAGGAGGCCGGCGCCGCAGCGCTGTCGGTCGTGACCGAGCCCGACTTCTTCGGCTCGAGCCTCGACAACCTCGACCGCGCCCGCGGCGCGTGCGACCTTCCGATCCTCCGCAAGGACTTCGTGCTCGACCCGTACCAGGTGGACGAGGCGCGGGCCCGGGGAGCCGACGCCATCCTCCTGATCGTCGCGCTGCTCGACCGGCCCGCACTCCGGGACCTCCTCGCCTCCTCGCGCGAGCGCCGCCTCGCGGCGCTCGTCGAGGTGCACACGGAGCGGGAGCTCGACCGGGCGCTCGAGGAGGAGGCCGGGCTCGTCGGCATCAACCAGCGCGACCTCTCCGACCTCTCGGTGGACCGCGGCCTGGCGCCGAGGCTCCTGCGGCGCATCCCGCGCGACCGGGTCGTGGTCGTCGAGTCGGGCCTTGCGGCCAAGGCCGAGCTGGTGGCGCTGCGCGAGGCGGGCTGCCACGGATTCCTCGTCGGCACCCATCTCATGCGCGCCCCGTCGCCGGGTGCTGCGCTCCGGGAGCTCATCTCGTGAGCCGCGTCCTCGTCAAGGTGTGCGGAATCACCGAGGAGCGGGATGCGCTTGAGTGCGCCTACCTGGGCGTGGAGGCGGTCGGGTTCAACTTCTGGCCACGGAGCCCGCGCTACATCGAACCCGACGCCGCGCGGCGGATCGTGGAGCGGCTGCCCGTCCTGATGGCGAAGGTGGGTGTGTTCGTGGACGAGCCTCCGATCCGCGTCCTCGAGATCGCGCGGCAGGTCGGCCTCACCGCAGCGCAGCTTCACGGCGCCGAGCCGCCGAACGTTTGCGCGGCGCTCGCCCCGCTGCCCTGGTACAAGGCGATCCGCGTGGGGCCCCGGTTCGACCCGGCCGCGCTCGACGCCTACCCGTGCACGACGTTCCTGCTCGACGGATACGACCCGACACGCCCGGGCGGCAGCGGTGTCGCCTTCGACTGGAGGATCGCGAGGCCGCTCGGCCTGAGGGGGCGGATCCTGATCGCCGGCGGGCTCGATCCCGCCAACGTGGCCGTGGCCATCGAGCAGGCGCGCCCGTACGGAGTGGACGTGTGCAGCGGGGTCGAGTTCGTCGCCGGCAAGAAGGACCTCGACCGCCTCGAGCGGTTCGTCGAGGCCGTCCGGCGCGCGGAGCGGGGGCTCGAGGGCGAGCGGCCGGACGTGCCGCCTCGGTCGGGACTCCCGTGAGCGGCTCGTTCGACCCGGCGGCGGTCCCCGACGGCCGCGGCCGCTTCGGCCCTTACGGCGGCTCCTACGTGCCCGAGACCCTCATGGCACCCCTCGAGGAGCTCGCCCGGGCGTACGAGGAGGCGAAGCGGGACGCCGCCTTCCAGGAGGAGCTCTCGGGTCTTCTGCGAAGCTACGGGGGCCGGCCCACCCCCCTCTACCTCGCCGCGCGGCTGACGGAGCTGTGGGGGGGAGCCACCGTCTACCTCAAGCGCGAGGATCTGCTCCACACGGGCGCGCACAAGCTGAACAACGCCCTGGGGCAGGGCTTGCTGGCGCGGCGCATGGGCAAGAGCCGCCTCATCGCCGAGACCGGGGCCGGCCAGCACGGGGTGGCCACGGCGACGGTCGGGGCGAAGCTCGACCTCGAGACCGTCGTCTACATGGGCGAGGAGGACTGTCGGCGGCAGGAGCTGAACGTCTACCGGATGCGCCTTCTCGGCGCCCGGGTCGTTCCTGTGGGCGCGGGCAGCAGGACCCTCAAGGACGCCATCAACGAGGCCATGCGCGACTGGGTGACGAACGTGGAGCGATCGGCCTACGTCCTCGGCTCCGTCCTGGGGCCGCATCCGTACCCGGCGATGGTCCGCGACTTCCAGTCGGTCATCGGGCGCGAAACCCGCGAGCAGGTGCTCGCCGAGGCGGGCCGCCTCCCCGACCTGCTCGTCGCCTGCGTCGGGGGAGGGTCGAACGCGATCGGGCTGTTCCGGCCGTTTCTCGCCGACGAGGCGGTGCGCATGGTCGGCGTGGAGGCCGGGGGCCGGGGCCTCGCCCCCGGCGACCACGCGGCGCGGTTCGCCGGCGGAAGTCCGGGCGTCCTCCACGGTGCCTACACCTGGATCCTGCAGGACGAGGCCGGCAACATCCTGCCGACGCACTCGGTATCGGCGGGGCTCGACTATGCCGCGGTCGGCCCCGAGCACGCGTGGCTGCGGGATGCGGGCCGCGCGGCCTACACGCGGGTGTCGGACGAGGAGGCGGTCGCGGCTCTGGGCGAGCTCGCGCGCGCCGAGGGGATCCTGTGCGCCCTCGAGACCGCGCACGCGGTGGCCTGGGCGAGGCGAGCGGCGCGCGAGCTGGGACCGACCGGGCTCGTCGTCATCGGCCTGTCGGGTCGCGGGGACAAGGACGTGCCCGCTCTGTTCGAGCGGGAGCGGCGGCGGTGACGGGCCGCGAGAGGGTCGAGCGGGCGCTGGCGCGCGCGCGCGAGGAGGGGAGGCTCGGGTTCGTCCCGTTCCTGACGGCGGGCGATCCCGATCTCCGGACGACCCGCGAGCTCGCCGGCCTCCTCGGCGAGTGCGGAGCGGACCTCTTGGAGCTGGGCGTGCCCTGGAGCGACCCGCTCGCCGACGGTCCCGTGATCCAGCGCTCCTCGGAACGGGCGCTCGCTTCGGGAACGACGCTCTCGCGCGTGCTCGACTCGCTTCCGGCGATTCGAGAGAGCGCCGCGGTGCCCGTGATCCTGTTCACCTACGTCAACCCCGTGCTGCGGTTCGGCGTGGAGCGCTTCGCGGAGGCCGCGGCGCAAGCCGGAGCGGACGGGGCCCTCGTGACGGACCTTCCCCCCGAGGAAGGCGACGACCTGCGACGCTCGCTGGCGCGGTACGAGCTCGCCTGCGTGTTCCTCGCGGCACCCACCAGCACCGAGGCGCGCCTCGAGGCCGTCGTGCGCGCCTCGACCGGGTTCGTCTACGCCGTGTCGCGCACCGGGGTGACCGGCATGAGGCGCGAGCTCGAG
>JBBIHW010000350.1:0-3393 GCA_037446795.1 Acidobacteriota bacterium | reverse complement strand
ACCGCGGCATCGCTGCAGGCCCGCCCGAGGGAGACCGAGCCGTTCGAGCGGGCCCTCGCCTCCGCCACCGCCCGCCCGGGATCGAGCGCGGCGGTCGCCCGCCAGCTCGACTCGGCCCTCGGGCGCCGCCCGGGCCGCGGGCGAGAGCAGACGGTCCACGTCCTGCGGGATGGCGGCCGCCTCGAGCCGGTCCCCGTCCGCACCGGGGTGACCGACGGCCGGTACACCGCCATTCTCGAGGGCGCCCTGGAGCCGGGCGACCGCGTGGTGGTCGGCCTCGCCACGGCCAAGGCCGAGGACAGCGGCCGGCAGCCCCTCGGAGGCCGGAGGTGGTGGTGAGCCGCTTGCTCGTCGAGGCGACCGACCTCGTCAAGGTCTATCGCATGGGCGAGGTGGGGGTCCGAGCGCTCGACGGCGTGAGCTTGCGCGTCGAGGCGGGCGAGTTCGTCGCGGTCATGGGCCCCTCGGGCTCGGGGAAGTCCACCCTGATGAACATCCTCGGCTGCCTCGACCGGCCCACGTCCGGCACCTATCGGCTCGACGGCGTGGATGCTTCCTCGCTCTCCCCGAACGAGCGCGCCGAGATCCGCAACGGCAAGATCGGGTTCGTGTTCCAGAGCTTCAACCTGCTGCCGCGCACCACGGCGCTCGAGAACGTGGAGCTGCCGCTCGTGTACGGCCGCGGCGCGATGAGGGGCCGGCAGAGGCACGAGAGGGCGCTGCGGGCGCTCCACAGGGTCGGCCTCGCGGGTCGAGAGCTGCACCAGCCGTCGCAGCTGTCGGGCGGGATGCAGCAGCGCGTGGCGATCGCCCGCGCCCTGGTCACGGACCCGGTGCTGGTTCTCGCCGACGAGCCCACGGGGAACCTGGACTCGAGGACTTCCGAAGAGGTGATGGCCCTCCTCGGGGAGCTCAACGAGGCGGGGACGACAATCGTCCTCATCACGCACGAGCGCGACATCGCCGCGCACGCGCGCCGCATCGTCCAGATGCGCGACGGGCGGATCGTGTCCGACCAGCCGGCCGAGCCGGGGGGCGCCGAGATGCTGCCGCCCGTTCCTTCGGAGACGCCGCTCGGCGGCGGCCTGCGCGGGGGGCCGCGATGATCGTCCCCGCCTTCCGCCTCGCCAGCATCGCGAAGGTCGGCCTGAGGGCGATCGCCCGCAACAAGCTCCGGTCCACCCTGACGGCGCTCGGGATCATCATCGGCGTCGCCTGCGTGATCGCGATGAGCGCGGTCGCCGAGGGGGCGGCGCGGCAGGTCCAGTCCAACATCCGCGCCCTCGGGACCAACTCGATCATGATCTTCCCCGGCGCGGTCACTCAGTCGGGCGCACGGATCTTCACGGGACACTCCACGCTCACGCCGGAGGACGTCGAGGCGATCCGCGCCGAGTGCCCGAGCGTGGCCTACGCCGCGGCGGGGGCGCGCACGGCGGGACAGGTCGTGGCGGGCGAGGCGAACTGGAGCACCGAGATCTTCGGAACGGACGTGGACTGGCCGCTCATTCGCGCCTGGAACACCGAGCAGGGGAGCTTCTTCACGGAGGCCGACGTGCGCGCCGCGGCCAAGGTCTCCGTACTCGGCCGCACGGTCGCCGACAACCTGTTCCCCGACGGGGGCGCGGTGGGTCAGATCGTTCGCATCCGCAACGTCCCCTTCCGCGTCGTGGGCGTCTTCGAGAAGAAGGGCGGCTCCGTGATGGGCGGCCGGGACCAGGACGACCAGGTCGTCGTCCCCTACACCACGGTGATGAAGCGCCTGACGGGGGCGACGCGGCTCTCGCACGTCTTCGTGGCGGCGGTGTCGGAGGACCGCATCCGGCAGGCCATGGAAGAGATCTCGGCGCTCCTCCGGCAGCGCCACCGCATCGGGCCGGGCCAGGACAGCGACTTCATGATGCGGAGCCAGGAGGAGATCGCCTCCTCCGCCGCCGAGACGGCCGACACGTTCAAGGTGCTCCTGGCGTCCGTGGCCGCGATCTCGCTCCTCGTCGGCGGAATCGGGATCATGAACATCATGCTCGTGTCGGTGACGGAGCGGACCCGGGAGATCGGCGTTCGGATGGCCGTGGGCGCCAAGGCGCGTCACGTGCTCACCCAGTTCCTGTTCGAGGCGGTGACCTTGTCCGTGGTCGGCGGGGCCATCGGGGTCGGGCTCGGGATCGCCTCCTCCGCCGCGATCTCGACGATCCAGGGCTGGCCCGTGGCGGTGCGGCCCGAGTCGGTGGCGCTCGCATTCGGCTTCGCCGCCCTGGTCGGCGTGGCCTTCGGCCTCTATCCTGCGGCCAAGGCGGCCCGGCTCGACCCGATCGAGGCTCTCCGCTACGAGTAGCGGCGCGCTGCCCCGCCGCGCGCGGGCTGCTCAGGGTCCGGCGGGAGGCGGCCTGAGGGGGAACGCCTCTTCGAGGACCCGCGGCTCGGCGAGCGTCTCGCCCGCCACCGCGAGCACCTTCTTGCGGAACACGAGGCTCTCCCCCTTCGTCCTTCGCGTGCCCGCCAGGTCCAGCTCCCGCACGTAGCGGTCCCGCCGCTCCTGCGGGACGTCGCGGACCGCGCGCGTCGCGTCGTACTCGAGGAGGTCCGCCCACGCGACGCGGAAGCTCGACCCATCCCACAGGAGCACCTCGCCGCGCCGCCGCCGGACGAGGGGGGCGCGCGCGTCGTCGTAGCTCACGACGATCTCGTTGACGCCGTCCCCGTCCAGGTCCACCAGCTCCAGCTCGCCGCGGCCGACGTGACCGTCGTTCTCCCTGCCGTAGTCGCGAGAGAAGAGTCGCGCGAGGGAGCCGCCCTCCCGCGAGAGAACCTCCAGGCGCACGTTCACGCCGCGGGCCTCGTCCTTGATCCCGGTGAAGTACGTCGCCAGCATGACGACCTGCTTTTCGTCGCCGGGCCGCACGCGCGAGCTCGACACCGTGCCGCTCAGGACGTCGCCCGGGCGGATGCCGGCCACCCGGTACGCCTCGGCCGCCAGGTCGGCCCGAGCTGTCGAGGCGGGAAGGACCGCGACGAGGGCAGCGGCGGCCGCCCGGGCCCTCACGCGCTCGCCCGCTCGGCGCGCCGCCGCTCGCGCGCCGCCCTCTCGCGCTCGCGCCTGCGGGCGAGTCGCCGCTCCCGCCTCTCGAGGTCCACCCTCGACCAGGCCTCGAAGCTCTCCGCCGAGTCGAAGAACAGCTGGAACTGCAGGTCCTCCTCGAAAAGCTCGCACGTCCCCTCCGGCCAACCGTACTCGCGGCAGATGTCCGGCCGCCGGTCGTAGATCGCGCACCGGTTGTCGGGCCGCAGGGGGCGGCAGGGGACCCGCCCCTCGAGGTGCCACTCCCCCTCCTGGCCCCCGACGACGACGCTCTCGTGCAGCAGGTACCAGCGGACCTGGTCGTGCTCGCGCGG
>JBBIHW010000349.1:0-3395 GCA_037446795.1 Acidobacteriota bacterium | reverse complement strand
AGCGCTTCGGCCGCATCCACCGCATCGGCCAGACCGAGGTCTGCCACCTGTGGAACCTGGTGGCGGAAGAGACGCGCGAGGGGGACGTGTACCGCACGCTCCTCGAGAAGCTCGAGCTTGCCCGCGAGCGTCTCGGCGGGCAGGTGTTCGACGTGCTGGGCAAGCTCCAGTTCGACGGCAGGCCCCTGCGGGATCTCATCATTCAAGCGATCCGCTACGGCGAGCGGCCGGACGTGCGGGAGCGACTCACGAAAGTCATTGCCGACGCAGTGGATCCCGCGAGGCTCCGGGATCTGCTGGAAGAGCGCGCCCTGGTGCACGACGTCATGGACGCCGAGCGCTTGCGGGGGATCCGCGAGGAGATGGAGCGGGCCGAGGCGCGGCGGCTTCAACCGCATTACGTGGAGTCCTTCTTTCTGGAAGCGTTCGGCCGCTTGGGCGGCACGGTGCGGCAGCGCGAGCCTCGGCGCTATGAGGTGCGTCATGTGCCGGCCGCCGTGCGGCAGCGAGATCGTCAGATCGGGACGGGCGAAACAGTCTTGCAGCGCTACGAGCGGATCACCTTCGAGAAGCATCTCATCGCACCGCCCGGCCAGCCGCTCGCGGCATTTGTCTGTCCCGGCCACCCGCTGCTCGATGCCGTGATTGACCTCACGCTCGAACGCCACCGGGACCTGCTTCGACGGGGCACGGTGCTGGTAGACGAGCAGGACTCCGGCGACCAACCCAGGCTGCTCTTCTACCTCGAACATGCGATCCAGGACGCGAGCACCATGCCAGACGGCTCGCATCGCGTGATTTCGCGCCGGATGCTGTACGTCGAGACCGATTCGGCGGGCCGGGTACGGCACTCGAACTACGCCCCCTATCTCGATTACCGGCCCCTCAGCGCCGAGGAGCCAACTGTCGAGGACGTCCTGGCGCGGCCCGAGTGCGGATGGATCTCCGGTGACGTGGAGTCGCGGGCCCAGGCGTATGCCGTGACGCACGTGGTTCCGGAGCACCTCGAGGAAGTTCGGGGGCGACGCCTCGAGTGGATCGAGAGGGCACGATCGGCGGTGAAGGACCGGCTCACCAAGGAGATCGCCTACTGGGATCATCGGGCCGAGGAACTCAAGCTCCAGGAGGCAGCGGGTCGGCTGAATGCGAAATTGAACTCGCAGGAGGCGCGCCGGCGGGCTGACGAGCTGACGGCCCGGCTGGAGCGACGGATGGTGCAGCTCGACCTCGAGGCCCAGATCTCGGCGCTGCCGCCCGTGGTTGTGGGAGGCGTGGTCGTGGTGCCCGCGGGGCTCCTCGCCAAGATGATGGGCCGGCCGGTCCCCGTGCTCGAGGCGGGCGTTGATACGCAGGTGATCGCGGCCCTGGCGCGGGCCATCGTCATGGACTTCGAGCGACAACTGGGTTTCGAGCCCCGAGACCGCGAACCCGAGCACTTGGGCTATGACATCGAGAGCCGCGATCCACGCACCGGGCGGCTGCGGTTCATCGAGGTCAAGGGTCGCGTGGCGGGGGCCCAGACCGTGACCGTGACGAAGAACGAGATTCTTACCTCCCTCAACAAGCCCGACGACTACATCCTGGCGATTGTCGGACGGCGATCGGCACCAGGTGCATTACGTGCGGCGCCCATTCCAGCGGGAGCCGGACTTCGGGGTGACGAGCGTGAATTACGATCTGGCGGAGCTGTTAACACGAGCGGAGGTGCAGAATTGAAGCTCTGCCGCCTGCGAGTCCATAACTACCGCAGCATCCGCGACCTGGAGATCACGGTACCGGACATGCTGATCCTGGTCGGGCCCAACAATCACGGTAAGTCAAACATCCTCCACGCCATCGAGTTTGGGCTAAGTCCCTCGGCAAGGCCAGACCGAGCAGATTTCTTTTCGCTCCGTCCCCCGGACGATGGGGATCTTTGGGTGGAGATGACGTTTCGCGACCTCACGGCTCGGGAGTCCGAGACCTTTGGGAAGTACTTGCGCTCGGAAGACAGCTCGCCTCGGTGCCGACGCCACCGTCCAGATCTCGTACAACGGATACCTGGAACAGCCGGACCCGTGGTGGCTGAGGAGTTCAGCCTGGGACCGACTCTCGACGCGGGAAAAGGTGGAGCAGGAGCTGAAGGCGGTCCCCGAACTTGCGCCGTTGCTCGAGTCAGGCGGAAAGATGACGCGGGACCGGGTGGAGGGATTCCAAGGACAATACATTCGGGACCATCGTGCCAGCTTGTCGTTCACCGAGGTGTTAGAACAGAGTCCTTTACTGGGTCAGACGAGCGTCAAGAGGGGCGTTCTGCCCGACTTCTTCTTGGTGCCAGCGGTGCGGGACCTCACGGATGAAGTTAAGGTCAAGGCAACCACGGGCTTCGGCCGCCTGCTGCAACGCGCCGTGAAGGAAATGGCGGAACGGGATCCGCGGTTCGTAGAGGCGCGCCAACGCCTCGACGGTTTGATCAGAGACCTGAACGCCCGACCTTCTGGACCGGAAGAGAAGTCCTCCGAGCTTGCCCGTCTTGAGCGAGCGCTAGCCGCGGAGCTGCAATCCTGGGGCGTCGGAGTGTCAATCGAAGTGACGCCACCTGAACTGGAGACACTCTTTGAGCTCGGCACCGAGCTTCGCCTAGACGACGGTATTCCGACGCTCGCCGAGCGTAAGGGGCACGGTCTGCAACGTGCGGTGTTGTTCGCCCTCATTCGCGCGTGGGCCAAGACGTTGCGGAGCAGCGGTGGGGCCGAGAGCAGCAGTCCGTCGGCGTCATGTGAGTGCACCTTCTTCGCGATCGAGGAGCCGGAGCTGTTCCTTCACCCACACGCGCAACGCCAGATGCTAACCTCACTCACGGAGTTAAGCGACGCGCGTGAGCACCAGGTCTTTGTGAGCACGCATTCGACCCATTTCATAGATCTTGCGAAATACCGGCGCGTTGCCATCGTGGACAAGCGGGCGCCGGCGGAAGGCACGCGGGTCAGGCAATGCGCGGAGGAGCTCTTTGCAGGGCCGGAAGCGGCAGACCGCAAACGCCGGTTCCACATGGCATCCTGGATCAATCCCGACCGGGGCGAACTTTTTTTCGCACGCAGAGTCATCCTCGTTGAAGGAGAGACGGAGAAGGCAGTGTTTCCCTTTTTGGCTCAGAAACTTGGTTGTTTGAATCCGACTGTGAGTGTGATCGACTGCGGAAGCAAGCACAACCTGCCGCTGTATATCAGAGTCCTAAATGGCTTCCGAATTCCATATTGCGTGGTACACGACGAGGACCCCTTACCCGATCCGATTCCAGCCGATTGGACCTCGGAGAAGCGGGAATCGAAGGAGCGCGCATATGAGGCAAACGATGTGATTCGCCAGGCAGTGAACTCAGAGCTGGGGTCGGTCGAAATGTTGTCGCCTGACTT
>JBBIHW010000348.1:0-3399 GCA_037446795.1 Acidobacteriota bacterium | reverse complement strand
GTGCGGTGGGCCAAGCGATAGAAGAGGATGAACTCGTCGAGGCGTTCGCCCTCGGCATAGATCTCGGCCATCGGCCTTTCGGGCCCACGGGCTAGCGCGCGGTCGACGATCTGCTGTCCGGCCGGCTCGACGGCAGCGGGGGACCGGGGCTGGGCGAGGCGGGAGGGTTCTGGGCCTCCTGGCAAGCGCTGAGGGTCGTGGACCGGCTCGAGAAACGATACGCCCACCCCGGACTGAACCTCAGCGACCCGGTTCGGGAGGGCATCCTGAAGGCCGGGTCGCACGGGCGCCTCCCTCCCGAGCCGCTCGAGGGCGTGCGCGCGGACCTGCCGCCGCCGTTCGAGGCGCAGGTGGTGCGCCTGGCCGACCGGATCGCCTCGGCGCTTCACGATCTCGACGACGCCCTCCAGGCGGGCGCGGTCGAGGTCGCGCGGGTGGAGCGGTTGCAGGCCGTTCGCGCGCTTCGAAGCAAGCTCGGCGCCCGCTACCGCGAGCGCGCGAGCCGCTTCGTCAAGGCCAACGAGATCCACCGCGGTTTGACGCACCTGCTGGTCACGAGCGCCATCCTCGCGACCGGCCAGAGCCTCGAGCGCTGGGCGAAGCGTCACGGCGTGCGGGATCCGGAATCGTTCCTCCGGGTCCGGGACCAGGCGGTCTCGGGCGGCGAGGTCCAGCTCGGCGCGACGGGAGCGCGCCTGCTCGAGGACCTGGAGGGATTCCTCGAGGCGACCGTCCGGCGCGGGGGCGCGGCGGACCGCGTGGCGGCGCGAGGCCGGCGGGTCCTGCTGGGCCTGTTCGCTGCCTACTACGCGGACCCTTCGCTTCTCGACGACCACGTGCTGCTGCGCTTCAAGGAGGTCGCCGGTGTACGATACCTGCGGGACGTGGCGCGCGACGAGGTGGACGAGGAGGTGGCGCGCCGCTACCGGGGCGATCCCCGGTTCGCGCGGGTCCTCGGCGATCACCTGGCCTCGATGACCGACGCCTACGCGCTGGTCGAGCACGCGAGGCTGCTCGAGATGGGCGCGGTGCCGATCCCGAGCGTCGAGCAGCTCCGGCGGGAGGAGGGAGCCCCATGGACCGGGCGCTGAAGGAGGCGGATCCCGAGGTCGCCGACGCCATCCTCGGGGAGACCGAGCGGCAGGCGCGGGGGCTCGAGCTGATCGCGTCGGAGAACTTCGTGAGCGAGGCGGTGCTGGAAGCCATGGGCTCCGTGTTCACCAACAAGTACGCGGAGGGGTACCCGGGACGCCGCTACTACGGCGGCTGCGAGTTCGTGGACGTGGTGGAGGGGCTGGCCATCGCGCGGGCGAAGCGGCTGTTCGGGGCCGAGCACGCCAACGTGCAGGCCCACTCCGGGAGCCAGGCCAACCAAGCCGTCTACATGACCGTGCTGGAGCCCGGGGACACGGTCCTCGGCATGGACCTTTCCCACGGAGGCCATCTCACCCACGGCCATCCCCTCAATCTGTCCGGCAAGCTGTACCGGTTCGTTCCGTACGGGGTGCGACCCGACACGGAGACCGTGGACTACGACGCCCTCGAGGCGCTCGCCCGCCAGCACCGGCCGAAGCTCATCGTCTGCGGGGCCTCGGCCTACGCTCGCGTCCTCGACTTCGAGCGGATCGCGGCCATCGCCCGCGAGGTGGGGGCCAAGGTCATGGCGGACATCGCTCACATCGCGGGGATGGTCGCCACGGGCCGCCATCCGAGCCCCGTGCCCCACTGCGAGTTCGTCACGACGACGACGCACAAGACCCTGCGGGGACCGCGTGGCGGCATGGTGCTGTGCAAGGAGGAGTACGCCAAGGAGCTGGACCGGATCGTCTTTCCCGGAATCCAGGGCGGTCCGCTCGTCCACATCATCGCCGCCAAGGCGGTCGCCTTCCAGGAGGCCCTCGCGCCCTCCTTCGCCGGCTACATTGACCGACTCCTCGCGAATGCGAAGGCGCTGGCGCGCGCCCTCGCCGACCGCGGCTACCGGATCGTGTCCGGCGGGACCGACACGCATCTGTTCCTCGTGGACGTCTTCTCGAAGGGGATCACCGGGAAGGCGGCGGAGAAGGCGCTCGAGGCCGCAGGCATCACCGTGAACAAGAACACGATCCCGTTCGATCCGAACCCGCCGCTCGTGGCCAGCGGGATCCGGATCGGCACGCCCGCGGTGACCACCCGCGGGATGGGGCCCGCCGAGATGGAGACCATCGCCGAGCTGATCCACCGCGCCCTCGAGCGGCGCGAGGACAGGGCGGCGCTCGCCGGCATCCGGGAGGAGGTCGCCCAGTGGACCGCGCGCTTCCCGCTTTACGCCCGGCGCCTGGCGCCGCTGAGGGCCTGAGCCGCGGCGTGGGCAGGGTCGGCGCGAGGGAGTTCTTCTCGCCCGGCGGCCCGCTGTCGCGAGCCCACCCCGGCTACGAGCAGCGCCCCGGACAGATCGAGATGGCCTGTGCCGTCGAGGGGGTCCTTCGCGACGGGGGAAGCCTCTTGGTCGAGGCGGGAACCGGGACGGGCAAGACGCTGGCCTATCTCGTGCCGGCCATCGCCAGCGGACGGCGGGTGGTCGTGTCCACCGGGACGAGGAACCTGCAGGATCAGATCCTTCTGAGGGATCTCCCGTTCCTCAGGGAGCGCGCGGGGATGAAGTTCTCGGCCTGCCTGGTCAAGGGGCGGGACAACTACCTGTGCTGGTACCGCTTCGCCCGGTTCGAGCAGCGGCCGCTGGTCGAGATCCCCTCCGAGGAGTCCCACCTTCCTGGAATCCGCCACTGGGCGCGGACCACGCACACCGGCGACCGTGCCGAGATCCCGGACCTTCCCGACGGTTTGAGGCTGTGGCGCGACATCAACGCGCGCGCCGACACGTGCACCGGAGCCAAGTGCCCGGAGTACGACCTCTGCTGGCTCAACCAGGCGAGGCGGAGGGCGCAGGACTCCCAGCTCGTCGTCGTCAACCACCACCTGCTCTTCGCGGACCTCGCCGTGCGGACGTCGTTCGGGTCGGTCCTCCCCGACTACGACACCGCGATCTTCGACGAGGCGCACCGGCTCGAGGAGGTCGCGACGAACTTCTTCGGCGTCCTCCTCTCGAGCGCGCAGCTCGAGGATCTCGCCCGAGACGTGGAACGGCTGTCCGCCGCGGCCGCAGGCGGGACGACGGCGGCAGGGGTCGCCCGCCTGGTCCGCGAAGCCTCCCGCGCTTTCTTCGAGGAGCTGCTCCGGAGCTGCGGCGAGGAGCCCGGCCGCTACCCCTTCCTCCCGCCCGGGCGGGGAGGCCCGCCCCTCGATCGCGAATCCGCGGCCCTCGAGCAGGCGCTCGAGGAGGTCCGTCGCGAGGGGAGCCGGGCGGCGGCGGGCGACACCGCGCAGGCCGTCGCCGACCGGGCGCGGGAGCTGTCGGCG
>JBBIHW010000347.1:0-3399 GCA_037446795.1 Acidobacteriota bacterium | reverse complement strand
GGGTGAACGAGTCGTGGACCGCGCCTGCGCCGTGCCTCGCCGCGGTCGGCTCCATGGCGCTGCTCGTGGCCATCGAGCCCGATCTCGGCTCGGCCGTGATCCTCGCCCTGATCGGGGCGGCGCTGCTGTTCGTGGCGGGGTTGAGGTGGGCCTGGATCGGATCGGCGGCCGCGGCCGCCGCCGCGCTCCTCGTGTGGGGCGTCGTCGCGGAGCCGTACCGGCTGCGGCGGCTCGCGGCCTTCCTCGACCCGGGCGCGGACCTCCACGGCGCAGGCTTCCAGCTCGCCCAGTCGCTGATCGCCGTCGGCAGCGGCGGTCTCGCCGGCGTCGGCCTCGGCGAGGGCCGGCAGAAGGCGTTCTACCTGCCGGCCGCGCACACGGACTTCGTGTTCTCCGTGGTCGGCGAGGAGCTCGGCCTGCTGGGAACGTCCGCGCTGCTCGGCGCCTTTCTCGTCGTCTTCTGGCGCGGGCTGCGGGCGGCCCTGCGAGCGCCGGACCGATTCGGCTTCTACCTGGCGACCGGGGTGGCCACTCTCGTCGCGCTGCAGGCGCTCATCCACATGTGCGTCTGCCTGGGGCTGCTGCCGACGAAGGGCCTCCCGCTTCCGCTGGTCAGCTACGGGGGCTCCTCGCTGCTGGCCACGATGATCGCGCTGGGAGTCCTGCTGAACGTCTCCCAGCAGGCGGACTGATGGACCGGTCGGCGTGCGGAAGGAGGCGTTGAGAATCGTGTTCGCGGGCGGAGGAACCGGCGGGCACCTGTTCCCGGCCCTCGCCGTGGCCGAGGAGCTGCGGGCGCGGCATCCCGACGCGGAGATCCTGTTCGTCGGCGCAGTCCGCGTGCTCGTGGCGACCGTCGTGCCCCTGGCTGGCTTCGCGCTGCGCGCGCTTCCGCTCGCCGGCATTCGCGGACGGTCCCTTCCCGCGAAGGCCGGTGCCGTGGTCCGCGCGGCGATCGGGGTGGCGCGCTGCGCGGGGTGGATGGCGCGCGAGCGGCCGAGCCTCGTCGTCGGGACCGGAGCCTACGCCTCGGGTCCCGCTGTGCTCGCGGCCCGCCTGCTCGGCGTCCCCACGATGGTGATGGAGCAGAACCACTTCCCCGGCGCGACCAACCGATTCCTCGCGAGGCACGTGGACGCGGTCTGCCTCCCGTCGGAGGAGGCCCGCCGCCGGCTCGCCGGCGTCGGCATCGTCACGGGGAACCCCGTCCGGCGCGAGTTCACGCGGATCGGCCCTGCGCCTGGACGGGACACCCTGAGCCTTCTCGTCTTCGGCGGAAGCCGCGGGGCGCGTTCGATCAACCGCGCTGTCACCGCTGCTCTGCCGGCCTTGAGGCGGATCGGCCCCGCCCCCTTCCTCGTCCACCAGACCGGCTACGAGGACGCGGAGTGGGTGGCCGCCGCCTACTCGCGCTACGAGCCCGGCCGCTACGAGGTGCTCCCGTTCATCGAGGACATGCCGGCACGGCTCGCGGCGGCCGATCTCGTGGTGTGCCGGGCGGGCGCGACGACGCTCGCCGAGCTGGCCGCCGCGGGGAGGCCGGCGATCCTCGTCCCCTACCCGCACGCCGCGGGGGATCACCAGACCCGAAACGCCGAGGCGGTCGAGCGGGCCGGGGCCGCGGTCCTCCTCGCGGACCGGGATCTCGACCCCGCCCGCCTGGCGGCGATCGTGGAGGAGCTCGCCCGGGATCCGGCGCGCCGGCGGCGGATGGCCGCGGCCGCGCGCGCGCTGTCCATCCCCGACGCGGCCTCGAGGATCGCCGACGTGGCGGACTCGCTGCTCGGCGGCCGCCGGTCGGCGGGAGGCGGCCGTGTTCCGTAAGGTCCGGCGGCTGCACTTCGTGGGCATCGGCGGGTCCGGCATGAGCGGGATCGCCGAAGTGCTCCTCAACCTCGGCTACGAGGTCTCGGGATCGGACCTGGCCACGACCCCGGTGACGCGAAGGCTCCGCAGGCTCGGCGCGCGTGTCGTCCACGGCCACCGACCCGAGAACGTGGACTCGGCGGACGTGGTCGTGGTCTCCTCGGCCATCCACGAGGACAACGCCGAGGTCGTGGAGGCGAGGCGCAGGAAGATCCCCGTCATCCCGCGAGCCGAGATGCTGGCCGAGCTGATGCGGCTCAAGTACGGCGTGGCCGTCGCCGGCGCGCACGGCAAGACGACGACCACCGGCATGATCGCCGAAGTCCTCGCCGGCGGGGGGCTCGATCCGACCGTCGTGGTCGGAGGCAGGATCCGGACGCAGGCCTCGGGGGGGAAGCTCGGCCAGGGCGTCGTCATGGTCGCGGAGGCGGACGAGTCCGACGGCTCGTTCCTCAAGATGAAGCCGACCATCGCCGTGGTGACCAACATCGACCGCGAGCACCTCGACCACTACGCCGATCTCGCGGACATCCAGAACGCCTTCGTCCAGTTTCTCTCGCGGGTCCCGTTCTACGGGGCCGCCGTCGTGTGCCTCGACGACCCGAACGTGCGCGCGATCCTTCCCCGCGTGGACCGCAGGTGCATCACCTACGGCCTGTCGAGCGAGGCGGACCTCTGTGCGACGCAGGTGGTCGTCGCCGGCCTCTCGGCCTCCTATGTCGCCAGCTTCCGGGGCCGCAGGCTCGGACCGCTCCAGCTGCAGGTGCCCGGGCGCCATTCGGTCTACAACAGCCTGGCCGCGGTGGCGGTGGGACTCGAGCTCGACGTCCCGTTCCCGAGGATCGCCCAGGCCCTGTCGCGTTTCCGGGGGATGGCCCGGCGCTTCCAGATCAAGGGCGAGGCCTTCGGGGCGCGGGTCGTGGACGACTACGGACACCATCCCACCGAGATCGTCGCGACGCTCGCCGCCGTGCGGGAGGGGTTCGGGGCGCGCACCGTCGTCGTCTTCCAGCCGCACCGGTACACCAGGACCCGCGCGTTGCTCGAGGAGTTCGGCCAGGCCTTCTACCTCGCCGACCGGGTGATCGTCACCGACGTGTACGCGGCGGGCGAGCAGCCGCTGCCCGGCATCGACGCGAGGGCGGTCGCCGACTCCCTCGTCCGTCACGGCCACCCCGGGGTCCTCTGCGAGCCGCGTCTCGCCGACATTCCCAGACTCCTCCGGGACCTCCTGAGGCCCGGCGACTTCCTGATCACGCTCGGGGCCGGCGACGTGTGGAAGGTCGGGGAGGAGCTCGTGCGCCTCGCCGCTCGGCCGCGCGCGGCGCGCGCCCGCGGGAGAGCGAGACGATGACGCCGCGCGAGGGCCGCGTCCTGCTCGAGCCGGAGCTGCGCTACCTGCGCCGGCGGCTCAACCGCCACGTGCGGCGGAGGCGGCGTCTGAGGAGCGCGCTTCGCTGGGGGGCGGCCGTGGCGGTCCATCTCGGCTTGGCGGGGGTCCTGACCCTCGCCGGCGCGGGCGCGGGGAGCCAC